>JBIOVR010000572.1:0-4282 GCA_044867875.1 Chitinophagaceae bacterium | reverse complement strand
CAATTTTTCATCTGCAAGATGATGAAGATCGATAAACCTTGCACCACGGTTGTGATTGCCTGCGTAAGAAAGATAAAAGTGTTGGTCTTTTTTCAACACTCTGTCCAGGCGATGCTCATGCCGCTGCTTCATTTCTTCCAGGCGATACTTTGCCCGTGGGTGTTGCAGGATCAATTCCCATAATGTTGATCTCCCATCACCATAAACTTCCAGCAATTCTTTTTGTATCAATCCGCTGATGGTTCCTTTTTGCTGCGTGGGATGACGGTAATAAAAAATACTTAGTTCTACCGGCAGATCGATCAACTCCTGCACAATATATTCTACAGGAATCCTTTCATGATATTTTCTTAACTGGTCGTCATTATCAATTTTTCTGAAAAGAATTCCTTTCATGCCAACATCTGGCTTTACAATAAATGGGTAACTAAATCCATTTTCAATTATTTTTTTCTTTACTTCATCAAAAGGAAGATCGTGAAGGATGTAAATTGTCCGGGGAAATGAAGATGGTGGTAACTGATCATACATTTCTTTTTTACTCTCTCCTTCGAAACCACCAAAAGTCAATGTTGGATTTGAGGGGCTAAAGAACCAAACTGATCTTGAACGCAAACAATACCATGCCCAAACAAAGCTAATGGGAAAATAGAGGACAGAAAATGGCCACAACTCCCAATTAGTGATCTTTGAAAAAAACTTTTTTACACTCATTTATAGCAGGCAAAAATATAGCTTGAATGCCAGTATATGTTTTTTTACAATGGTATTTTAGGATTATTTTTAAAAACTGTAGCCTTACCGAAAAGAAATTTATTTGATTAATATTGTATCATTAACCATCTATCTGTTTAAACTATTTCTCTTAATGATCCATTTAAACTTTTGAGATAAAAATTATGAAGGTTCCTGTACTTGCTGAGCTTTTTGCAGAGGGTAAACAACCTGAAGTTTTATTTTGGGTAGGATGTGCCGGTAGTTTTGATCAACGTGCACAAAAGATCACCAAAGCATTTGTAACAATACTTGATAAAATAAAGATCAATTATGCAATTCTTGGGAAGGAGGAAATGTGTAATGGCGATCCGGTACGCAGAGCTGGGAATGAATTTATGTTTCAAATGATGGCTTACCAGAATATTCAAACTTTGAATAACTATGGTGTCAAAAAAATTGTAACTGCCTGCCCGCATTGCTTTAATATTTTAAAAAATGAATATCCTGCGTTAGGCGGTAATTATGATGTCATTCATCATACAGTTTTTTTACAACAACTGATCGATGAAGGAAAAATAAAACTAAAAGACGGTGGTGCATTTAAAGGAAAGAAGATAACTTATCATGACAGTTGTTATCTCGGTCGGGCAAATAATATCTATGAAGCGCCACGAAAAGTTTTGGAGGTATTTGATGCGGAGCTGGTAGAAATGAAACGTTGTAAAACAAACGGACTTTGTTGCGGAGCTGGCGGAGCACAGATGTTTAAAGAAGAAGAAAAGGGAACGATAAGAATTAATAGTGAACGCAGCAATGAAGCAATTGGCACAGGTGCAAATATTATAGCAGCCGCATGTCCTTTCTGTAACACGATGTTGACAGACGGAGTAAAAAATGCAGAAAAAGAAGATTCTGTAAAAGTGATGGATATCGCCGAATTAGTTGCAGCGAGTTTAGCTTAATTTTGTTTCATGAATCTCGAATATAAAAGCCTTCTCAACGAAAATTTTTCTCCGGACAGTCGTGTGTGGATCTATCAAAGCAACCGGTTATTTACTTTATCTGAGGCATTAGCTGTTGAAGACATTTTAAATGATTTTACTGATAAATGGTTGTCGCATGGTGCGCCTGTAAAAGGTGCAGCCTATTTATTTTTTGGACAGTTCATTATTTTAATGGCTGATGAAAAAGCTACTGGTGTCAGCGGCTGCAGTACAGATAGCTCGGTTAGACTGATAAAAGATATTGAACAGCGGTTTGGTGTAAATATGTTTGACAGAACAACGTTAGCTTTTCTTGTAAAAGATAAAGTGCAACTGTTACCACTTTCTCAATTACAATATGCATTTGATAATCGGTTTATTGATTCTCATACTTTATACTTCAATAATCTTGTACAGACCAAGGCAGAATTGGAAAACAATTGGCTGATCCCTATAAAAGATAGCTGGCTATCAAAAAGAATAACCGTAAATGTGTAAATTAGTCCCGATAGCTCTATCGGGACACAAAAGCGGAAGTAGCTCACCTGGTAGAGCGACAGCTTCCCAAGCTGTAGGTAGCGGGTTCGAGTCCCGTCTTCCGCTCTAAACTATATCTATAAAGCACTATTCCCTCCTCCTCCTCTTTATTTACTATTGCTCATGTCATCCTGTCACAAACTGGTCTTATTTACCTAAATTTGCAGTCCAATTTTAGATTTTAATGCTTGATTACATATCCGATAAAGTGCAGGACGAAACAAGACAGGGTGAAGCGTTTGCCCCATTTAATGGTGATCCCAACCAGTATAAAAAACTATTTTATATTGAAAGCTATGGTTGCCAGATGAATTTTTCTGATAGCGAAATTGTGGCCTCGATCTTAAACAAAGAAGGATTTGGCGCCACCCGCAATTTTGAAAATGCTGATCTTGTTTTATTAAACACTTGCTCCATCCGAGAAAAAGCTGAACAGACCGTAAGAAAAAGATTAACTGAATTTAAGAAACTAAAAGCCGCAAGACCCGGTATGCTCATTGGTATGCTTGGTTGCATGGCGGAAAGATTGAAGTCAAAATTATTGGAAGAAGAAAAACTTGTTGACTTAGTTGTCGGACCTGATGCGTATCGCAGCTTACCGGGATTGATCTCAGAAGCAGAAGGCGGACAGAAAGCAGTAAATGTATTGTTGAGCCGTGATGAAACCTATGCTGATATTTCACCTGTACGACTTGATAGTAATGGCATAACAGGGTTTGTAAGTATCATGCGTGGGTGTAATAATATGTGCAGCTTTTGTGTAGTGCCATTTACAAGAGGAAGAGAAAGAAGCCGTGATGCGGTTTCGATATTAAATGAATGTAAAGATCTTTTGGAAAAAGGGTTTAAAGAAGTGACTTTACTTGGTCAAAATGTAGATAGCTATTATTTCATTGATGAAACAAAAGATGAGTTAGTGACTTTTGCCAACCTGCTTGAAAAGGTTGCTCTTATTTCACCGTTGCTGAGAGTTCGTTTTTCTACATCGCATCCAAAAGATATCACAGATGAAGTACTGCATACAATGGCGAAGTATGAAAACATTTGCAAATACATCCATCTGCCGGTACAAAGTGGAAGTACAAGAATTTTGCAATTGATGAACCGCACTTATACAAGAGAATGGTATAAGGCAAAAGTTGATCGCATCAGGGAAATAATGCCCGATTGCGGAATTTCCTCAGATATCATTTCTGGTTTTTGTACAGAAGAAGACGCAGATCATAAAGACACTCTAGATATTATGGAGTATAGTCGTTATGATATGAGCTATATGTTTTTTTACAGCGAAAGACCTGGAACACTTGCCGAAAGAAGGTATAAAGATGATGTTCCTTTAGATGTCAAGAAAAAGAGATTACAGGAAATTGTAGATGTTCAGGGCAAATTGTCGCATGCAAGCAATAAAAAGGATATTGGAAAAACATTTGCTGTGTTAATCGAAGGGGAAAGCAAGCGAAGTGATAAAGACTGGATGGGAAGAAGCTCACAAAATAAAGTGATCGTATTTCCTAAAGAAAACTACCGACTAAAAAAGGGCGACTATGTATCAGTTAAAGTGACTGATTGCACACAAGCGACTTTATTAGGGCAAATTATTTTTAATTAAAAAATCTAAGTCCCCCCTTTAGGGGACAGGGTATGGACATACAAAGTATAAAAAACAGGTTTGGGATCATTGGTAATTCTCCCGCACTTAATTATGCATTACAGGTAGCGGGGCAAGTTGCCCTTACTGACCTTTCCGTATTGATAATGGGAGAAAGTGGCGTGGGTAAAGAAGTTTTCTCACAGATTATTCATGCACTTAGTGCATGAAAACATAATCCATTCATTGCTGTTAACTGTGGTGCGATACCGGAAGGCACGATCGATTCGGAATTATTCGGTCATGAAAAAGGTTCTTTCACGGGTGCTGTGGATTTTCGCAAAGGGTATTTTGAAACAGTAAATGGCGGTACAATTTTTTTAGATGAGATCGGCGAGTTGCCATTAGGAACGCAGGCTCGTTTATTGAGAGTTTTGGAAACAGGTGAATACATTCG
>JBIOVR010000571.1:0-13719 GCA_044867875.1 Chitinophagaceae bacterium | reverse complement strand
AATAACTGCAACGCTTAATGGTGGCGCCGGTCCTGTAGAAGTTTGTGCTGATTATACAGATACTTGGATGTTGAATGGAAACTTTACTCCCGGGTTTATTAACCCCGTATACCAATGGCAAAACAGTATTGATACAGGAAGAACCTGGGTTGATATTCCTGGCGAAACAACCTTGAACTATCTTGTGCCACACAGAACTTCAGGCACTATATTATACAGAATATCCATTGCAGAAAGCGGTAATATTAATTCTATCAATTGCCGGATCACTTCCAATTCAATTCAGACAGGAGTTCATCCTATACCAACTCCTACGCCTCCTGAAAATGTTCGCGGTTGCATTGGTAAAGATTTTTATTTTCCTCCTTCTGATCCTTTCGCATTGCAGGTATTATGGACAGGACCTAATGGTTATAGTTCAACTAATGCGATAGCTACGATACCAAATGTGCAGTATAGTGATACAGGAATGTATAGGGTGAAAGAAACATTTTACTACGGTTGTGTTTTATATGATACATTTTATCTTAAAGTTTTTCCCGGAACTTCCGTTACCGTACAACCTGCAACTCCACTATGTGAAGGACAAAGTGAAGCGCTTTCAGCAACAGCAACTGATATTGTTCAGTTTAAATGGACCCCATCTACCGGGTTATCGAGTGATGCGATTGCGAACCCTGTTGCTTCGCCACATGATTCCACAGTTTATAAAGTAGTTACGACAAACGAGTATGGTTGCCGGGATTCTGCTTATGTTACAATTGATGTTTATAGAAACCCTTTAGCAAATGCAGGACCTGATAAATTTATAATGCTTGGAGACACGGCAATCCTGAATGGATCATTTACCGGTACATCGGTCAATTTTAACTGGACACCGCCGACAACAATAAATAGTACAAGTATTCTTAACCCACAGGTTTATCCAGCTCAAACAAGTGTGTATACGCTTAATGCAGTATCTGCACTTGGTTGTGGTACACATTCTGACCAGGTTAAAGTAAATGTTCTTAATGATCTTTATATCCCCAATGCTTTCACACCTAATAACGATGGGATAAATGATCAGTTTAAAATAATGTCTTTTGCAAACTATAAAATAACCAATTTCGAAATTTTCAACCGATGGGGTGAAGTGATTTATAGGGCAACTGATAATTCTGGTAGCTGGGATGGAACATACAAGAAACTTCCACAACCAACAGGCATATATGTTTATCAGGTAGACATTATAGGACCAAACAATACAAAGATCTTTCGAAAAGGAAGAGTTACATTGATCCGGTGATCAGGATCTTAATCTGTTTGCGTTATGTAAACTTTTTCAAAACTTTCAGTCACTCAAATGTATTTCCTTTCTCTTTCATAAATTGCCTCCTCAAATTATACCTGATGCATAAGAAAATCCTGCTCGCAATTGCTACGTTATTTTTTATTTCTACAAATGCTCAATTAAAGTCTCCTGATGAATTTTTAGGTTATAAAGTCGGCACTCGTTACACGCCTCATTGGAAAATTGTCAGCTATTTTCAGCATGTTGCTGCAAATGCTTCTGCAAATGTGAAGTTGGAACAGTACGGTCAAACCAACGAAGGGAGAACGTTATTATTAACTTTCATTTCTTCTCCTGAAAATATAAGTCGCCTTGAACAAATAAGATTGAATAATCTTCGTCTTGCTAATATTGCCAAAGACAAAGCAGCACCCTTAGAAGAAGGAACTCCGGCGATCGTTTGGCTAAGCTATAATGTACATGGTAACGAAACATCTTCATCAGAAGCTGCGATGATGACAATATGGGCATTGGTTGATCCTTCCAATACAAAAACTAAACAGTGGTTAAAAAATACTGTTGTTATTATTGATCCATGTATCAATCCAGATGGCAGGGACAGGTATGTGAATTGGTTCAATTCAATTGTCGGGAAGAATATGAACCCATCATTGAATGCAAGAGAACATCGTGAGCCATGGCCCGGTGGCAGAACTAATCACTACAATTTTGATCTTAATCGGGACTGGGCATGGCAAACACAAATAGAAAGCCAGCAAAGAATGAAAATGTATAATCAATGGATGCCTTATGTGCATGTTGATTTTCATGAACAGGGAATAAACAATCCTTATTATTTTGCCCCGGCTGCACAACCGTTTCATGAAGTGATCACCCAATGGCAAAAAGATTTCCAGTTGATGATCGGTAAAAGTCATGCAAAATATTTCGATGCGAATGGATGGCTATATTTTACCAAAGAGGTGTTTGATCTTTTTTATCCAAGTTATGGAGATACTTATCCTCTTTATAACGGCGCAATAGGAATGACATATGAACAAGGAGGTGGTCCTGCAGGTGGTTTGGGTGCGTTAACTGATGAAGGAGATACGTTGACTTTATTAGATCGTGCCACACATCATTATACAACAGGGTTGAGTACAATAGAGGTTTCATCGCTGAATGCTGCAAGATTAGTAAAAGAGTTCAGAAGGTTTTTTAATGAAGCGGTCAGTAATGGTGCTGGCGAGTATAAAACTTATCTTATAAAAAATACCGAGGCTGACAGGGAAAGAGTAAATGCATTAAGAACGCTGCTTGATAAAAACGGGATTCAATATGAGTTTGCAGGCGGAAGTTCAAAGGGTAATGGCTACAGTTATTTTTCAGGTAAAGATGATGCGTTCACAATAGAAGCAGGTGATCTTATGGTTCAATCTCAGCAACCACGATCAGCAATGATAAAAGTATTGTTTGAGCCCAAAAGTAAATTGGTTGATTCAAATACCTATGATATTACAGCATGGGCTTTACCTTATGTGTATGGCTTAAATACTTTCGCTTCTAAAAATAAACTTCAATCATCTGCAGGAGCAAGCCCGGTTGCAATTACAAATAATGTTAGTGATGCTTATGGTTATGTTATTGGTTGGAAAGGATTGCAAAGTGTAAAAGCTTTGACCGCTTTAATGAAGCAAGGAGTGAAAGTTCGTGTCTCAGAAACTCCTTTTGAAACTAATGGACTACAATTCGATCGCGGCTCACTGATCATTATAAAAAAGGGAAATGAAAAATTTGGTGGTACACTTGCATCCATTATTAACCAAATTTGCAATGCAAATAATATAAAGGCAAATACGATAACAACAGGATTTGTTGATAAAGGATTTGACTTGGGTAGTGGGAAGGTCCATTTTATGAAAGCACCCCGTGTTGCATTATTGACGGGTGAAGGTGTTGGTTCAAATTCGGCTGGTGAAATTTGGAATTTCTTTGAGCAATCGATCGACTACCCCGTTACGTTGATCAACGCAACTGATTTCGGAAGAATTAGCTGGAGCGATTATGATGTTCTTATTATGCCTTCAGGCAATTATCGTTTTCTGAATGAAAAAACTTCAGCTGATCAATTAAAAGATTGGATCAACAAAGGAGGAAGATTAATTGCTTTAGAAGGGGCTGTTGCACAATTGTCAAAAACTGACTGGGCCATCAAAGCAAAAAAATCAGATGACGGTGTCGATAAAAAAGACCCATATGCTGCATTGCAAGTGTATGAGGATAGAGAGAGGGAGTCGCTTAGGTCAAATATTCCAGGTTCTATTTTTAAAGTGCAGCTTGATAAGACACATCCGCTTGCATTTGGCTATCCAAATTTTTATTACACATTAAAACAGGACGATGCTTTGTATGAATTTTTCAAAGAGGGCGGGTGGAATGTAGGTGTATTGAAAAAAGACAGCGTGGTTTCAGGTTTTGTTGGTTCTGCTGTGAAAAGCAAATTGAACGATGAATTAGTTTTTGGTGTACAGGACATGGGCGCAGGTAAGATCGTTTATCTCAGCGATAATCTTATGTTCCGCAATTTTTGGGAAAATGGAAAGCTGATGTTTTGTAATGCAGTGTTTATGGTGGGGCAATAAAAGGTATCGAATAATAAGTTTTAGGGAGAATTAACCAACTAAACTGAGTTAAATAAAATTTAATCCCGCCATTGGCGGGATTTTTTATACTATCGACTTAGTCCCTTTGTAAAGCAAGACTTATATTCGCTAAATAAATTTGCCGGATGAAGAAAATTTACAGTCTCATTCTTAGTACCATTTTATCTATTAGTCTTTTTGCTCAATCACCACAAACATGGACATCTGCTGATATTTATCTTGCCATTAAAAAATTGAATGTACTGGGTTCGGTTTTGTATGTAGCGGCCCACCCTGACGACGAAAATACAGGTCTGATAGCTTATCTCTCAAAAGACAGATTATACCGCACCGGTTATTTGTCAATGACAAGGGGTGATGGTGGACAAAACCTGATCGGTGATGAACAAGGTATCGATCTTGGCCTGATAAGAACACAAGAACTACTTGCTGCAAGAAGAATTGATGGTGGGGAACAATTTTTTACCCGAGCATTTGATTTTGGATTTTCAAAAAATCCGGAAGAGACTTTTACAAAATGGGATAAGGAAAAAATATTAAGTGATGTGGTATGGGTGATAAGAAAATTTCAACCTGACATCATTATTACAAGATTTCCAACAACCGGTGAAGGCGGACATGGTCATCATACGGCTTCAGCTATTCTTGCAAATGAAGCATTCACTGCTGCTGCCGATCCAACCCGTTTTGTTGATCAATTAAAATATGTTCAACCCTGGCAGGTAAAAAGAGTTCTTTGGAACACGTTCAATTTTGGTGGCACTAATACACAAAGTGATAGTCAATATAAACTGGATGTGGGTGGCTATAATCCATTACTTGGAAAAAGTTATGGTGAGATCGCAGCAGAAGGTCGCAGCCAGCATAAGAGCCAGGGATTTGGTGTTCCTGCGGGAAGGGGAGAATCATTACAATTTTTTACGGCAACAAAAGGTGACCAGCCTAAAAATGATCTGATGGAAGGAGTTGATATAAGCTGGAAAAAAGTAAATGGAGGTGAAGCAATAGAAAAAATGGTCAACGATATTTCTGCATCATTTGATTTTTTACATCCCGAAAATTCAGTGAAAGGATTGGTTCAATTATACAAAACTCTTACTGCAATGCCGGCTGGCTATTGGAGAAATAAAAAATTAGATGAAACAAAACAATTGATCGAGCAATGCAGTGGTTTGTGGATAGATGTTTTTACATCAGAACAATTTGCAGTACAGACTGATTCTATTCGTTTCAATTTTCAATTTAATAACAGGCTAGGAGTAAACGCAACTATCAAAGGGTTTGTTGTTGATGGTTTTGATTCTTTAATGGGTCAGCCATTAGCAAGAAACAGGAATATAAATTTTGCTAAAACGGTTTTTGTTCCTGCTACAAAACCGATCACTCAGCCTTATTGGCTGGAAACTAAAATGGAGCCTGGCTATTTTAATGTGAATGATCAAACAAAGATCGGTATCCCAGATATACAGCCGAGCTATGTTCTCTCAGTGAAAATAAATATTGAAGGAGAAGACTTTAATTTTTCAAGAGCAGTTAAATATAAATTCACTGATCCGGTAAGAGGAGAATTGTATTGGCCATTGGTGGTTGTTCCTCCTGTACTTATTACCCCATCTGAAGATCTAAAGATCATCATGAATGGTAACGACAAAACAAATGGCGCTCTTGCAATAAAAGGGTTAAAAAGAAATTTCACAGGTAAGATGGTTGCTTTTTCGGAAAGCGATATGAAACCGCTGACTAATTTTTCTTTTTCATCCCAGAAAGTTCGTGTTAATTCAAAAGGTCAATCGTTGAGCTTTGACTATAATGGTAATGAAATAAAAACATCTTCGAATGTTTTATTTGGGATCACGGATACATTGGGTAATAATTTGATCAAAAGTGATAAACATGAAATAAAACACGATCACATTCCGGCTATTAATTATTTTCATGATGCAGATGTTTCTTTGAAAGTTGTGAATGTTGAGACCTATGGAAAAAAGATCGGTTACATTGTGGGTGCAGGAGATAAAGTGCCTGAAGCATTAGAACAAATGGGTTTTGAGGTAAATCGCTTAAATCAAAAGGAGATCGCTAAAAATCCTTTAGATAAGTTTGATGCGATCATTGTTGGAGTAAGAGCTTACAATACACTTGACTGGCTTGGTAGTTATTATGATAAGCTGATGAAATATGTTGAGAATGGCGGTAATCTTATTGTACAATACAATACCAGCAACTTTATAAGTAATGTCAGATCAAAAATTGGTCCTTATGACTTTACTATATCAAGAAACCGGGTGACCGATGAAAATGCAGCGGTAACCTTTTTGAAGCCTGAACATCCTGCACTGAATTTTCCCAATAAAATAAACCAGGATGATTTTAAAGGATGGATACAGGAAAGAAGTATTTATGATGCGATTGACACTACAGGAAAATTTGAAAAAATACTAGCAATGAATGATCCCGGAGAAAAACCAGATGACGGAAGTTTATTGATCGCAAAGTATGGTCGCGGATATTTTACATATACAGGACTTGTATTTTTTAGAGAATTGCCAGCTGGCGTACCCGGTGCATATCGGTTATTGGCAAACCTAATTGCACTTAACAGGAAAAAAGCATTTTAATGAGTAAAAAGGGAGATGACACAAGAAGAACAATGGCGGTGGTATTGACTGTTGTGATCGGGCTCGTTCTTGGATTTATAATTAAAAGAGTGACTGTTGGATTATTGATCGGTCTTGCTTTGGGACTTTTACTTTCAGGGTTAATCAGAAAAAAATAATTTTTTAAATAGCTGAGCATGCAGGAAGGCAACGATAAAATACCATTATTTAAATCATGGAATCAATGGTATGTTTTTGTTCTTGCTTTTCTTGTGCTGATTATCATCTTGTTTAGTCTTTTTACCAAAGCCTTTTCATGAGCCAACTTGATTGGATTATACTTGCCGCTACATTGATCGGGATAATTGCTTATGGGTTATACAAAAGCCGTACTACCCACAATCTTGATGGTTATATACTTGCTAACAGAAGTTTACCCTGGGGGTTAGTATTGCTTAGCATTATGGGAACCCAGGCAAGTGCGATCACCTTTCTCTCTGCTCCCGGCCAGGCATATACAGATGGAATGAGGTTTGTTCAATATTATTTCGGATTACCAATAGCAATGGTGGTTATCTGTATTTTCTTTGTTCCCATTTTCAGCAAATTAAAAGTTTATACTGCCTACGAATTTCTTGAAAACAGGTTTGATGGAAAAACGAGAACACTTACTTCATTTTTATTCTTATTGCAAAGAGGTGTATCAACCGGCATCAGTGTATTTGCACCTTCGATCATTCTTTCGTCATTATTAGGATGGAATATTTACTGGACAAATTTATTCATGGGCGGTTTGCTAATAATCTATACGCTTAGTGGTGGCGCAAAAGCTGTTGCTTATACACAGCAACTGCAGCTCATCATCATTTTTGCAGGAATGTTTTTAGCTGCTTATATGGTAGTACATATGTTGCCGGAGGGTGTTGGGTTTATTGATTCTTTGCAAGTAAGTGGTAAACTCGGCAGGCTAAATGTTATTACAACTGGTTTTGAAAAAGGAAATGGATTTGATTGGAGTGATAAGTATAATATATGGAGTGGGGTTATAGGGGGATTCTTTCTTGCCCTATCTTATTTTGGAACTGACCAGAGCCAGGTGGGGCGATATCTCACTGCAAAATCTCTTACTGAAAGCCGCATGGGTTTGCTTATGAATGGTCTTGTAAAAGTACCTATGCAATTTGCCATTTTATTGATCGGGGCATTGGTTTTTACATTTTATCAATTCAATAATGCGCCTTTATTTTTTAACCAGGCACAGTTAAATAAGCTAGAAAATACTTCCCATAAGGATTCATTGTCAGTTGCACAAAAAACTTACGATGATCTGTCAGTACAAAAAAAGTCCACTGTTGCTCTTTTTGCACATGCGGAAACAAAAGATGAAAAAAATAATAAAGCAGTTGAGCTAAGCCAGCTGCAATATCAATCAGATAGCATTCGTAAAAAAGTAAAGACATGGATGCAAACCGAAAAAATTGAAGGAGATACCAGTGACACGAATTATATTTTTCTTCGGTTTGTTGTTGATAATCTGCCCACAGGGATGGTTGGTTTATTGATCGCCATAATATTTTTGGCATCATGGGGGAGTATAGCAGCAGCTATTAATTCTCTTGCATCAAGTACAATGGTGGATTTTCACCGGCGATTTTCTAAAAAAGAAGTCACAGGTGAAGAAGAATACAGGATGTCTAAACGTTATACACTTTTGTGGGGTATTTTTTGTGTGATCGTTGCCATGTATTCGTATAACCTGGGAAACAGTCTTATTGAAACAGTGAATGAACTCGGGTCAATTTTTTATGGGCCAATTCTTGGAGTTTTTCTTGTAGCATTATTTTTAAAAAGGATTACAAATGGTTCGGCTGTTTTTTATGCAACAGTATTGACACAGCTATTGATCTTCGCTATTTATATTCCGGCTAAAATGAATCTGATCGGTCTTGGATTTCTTTGGTTAAATCCCATTGGCGCATTTGGCGTGGTTCTTTTTGCGCTTCTTTTGCAGCCTATCATGAACAAAAGAAAAACCCTGCCATAAGCAGGGTTTAAAATATTTTCTGAAAAGATATTACTTCATTTCTTTTTGCAACTTTTCATTCAAAGCAACATAGTCATCGTTCTTTGCTTTTTTAGCGATCTCGATCGATTTGTTCGAAGTAGCAATAGCATCTGATTTTTTGCCAAGCATTTTTTGAGCACGGGCTTTTTGATATAACACCCAGAATGCCTCAGGGTTTTGTGCATAAGCTTTATCAAGCCATTCTACAGCTTTGTTAAGATCTTTGCCATTATCAATATAATATTGTGCTGCTGAAAAATAAGGCCTGTTATCATTTTCCATTGTGTTTTTGATCTGTTCCATTACTTTACTTTCAACATCGGATGTTACATCAAAACCTGCAAAAACATTGTCCCATACTATGCCGATATTACAGCTATTGCTTTTGATGTTGTCAATATTGATCATCATTGTTTCAATCGAAAAAGGAAGCGTTTCTGGTTTTGACTTTACTCTTACAACATCCTGGTCTTGTTTATAAGCAGCAGGACTTGTTACGTCTAGTTGTTTTGTGATGATAAATGTCCATTCTGTTTGACCAGGAATAGAAAGCAATCCATATTTTCCCGCAGGAACTTTTTTACCCCCGATCGTTACATCTTCACCGAAAGTAATGGTCGTTGCTCCGTTAGCACCAGTTCTCCAAACTTTTCCGTATGGAACAAGATCGCCAAAGATCTTACGACCTTTTACGCCGGGTCGTGAAAAAGAAAGTTCAATGCTTGATAAAGCAAAATTTTGCTTGATTTCAGTTGTTGGGCTTGTTTGTGGTGTGGTTAATTGCTGTGCTTCAGTCGAAAAAATTATAAATGATGCAACAGCTAAGGCAAATAGTTTTTTCATGATGACAATTTGTTTGGACGACAAAGATAAGGGAATAGACAATAGGCGTTTATTAGGAAGTATGTAGACAATTTATCATCCTATTTCTGATCGACTGCTATCGAAACGGTGGCTTTTGATTTTTTTCCTTTTCGCTTCCATTTAGGGCCTTCTTTTAAAACCCGGATCGCTTCATCATCACATTCTTTGCATTGTGATGATCTCGTTACTTTAATATTTATAGGCTGGCCCGTTTTATCTATATCAAAACTAAGCTCAACATCACTGCGGGTATTTTTAGGACGAACCTTATCAGGTATTTGAATATTGTTTGCTATATAAGTATTATAATTTCCCCAACCGACTTCTGGTTCTTCAATTTCTGCACTATCCTTTCTTGAAAGACTGCTTACTACTTTTCTATTTTGTGCAATTGTTTCTTTCCTTTCATCTTCTTTCAAAACCAGGTCACCGGGTTGAGTATTCGATGGAACGAGCTTATAATTGGCAGCATCATATCCAAGAGATCTTATCTGGACATGTAAAATACTATCACTTGAAACAAGATTGAAATTCCCCCAGATGTCAGTATAAGTGCCCACATTATCCCTTGTGTTCATGACATTGGCAAAAGGCACGGGGTTATTTTGTGCATCTACCACACGGTAATTATATTTATTGTTTAAAGCGGCTTCACTTAATTTATCATTTTCATAATATGCCCGGCTGGCTTTTGTTTTTTCCATAGGTACGGGTAAACGGAGTAATTTATTATTTAAACTTTTAGAAGTATCATTTACATTTTTTTCTTCAGATCTAGCTTTTACTGATTCGTCTTTTATTTCTGCGTTTGCAATTACTTGTGCATTGCCTGCTGGTGCACTTTCATTTTCTGATTTTTTCAACACAACATCTCTCTCGCTAGTTTTACTGATCGTGTCAGGATTTGAATAAACATGACTTTCTGCTTTTGGAGTGGCAGAAGCTTTTTGTTCTTGCTTCTTCACCACTGAACCAGGTTCCGTCGATGCATCTTTATTTATAGAGTCTGGCGTTATCCGATCATTATTTGTAACACTCTCAGGTCTTTTATCATCCTTTTCTAATATGGCCATTGCATTCTTGTTTTTATCATTGAAAACTAATTGCTGAACCAACAATCCAATTCCAATGATTATAATGATGGCAGCAGCGGCCCTTATCCATGTAAATCGCTTACGTTTTAAATTTAGGATCGGTACAACGGCACCAACTCTTTTATCAAGTCTTTCTTTTAATGAATCCAGATCGGCTAAACTCGTATTCTTGTAACCTTCTAATGCATCGGCAAGAAAAGGGTCGTCCATTGCTGCTTTTTCCATTGCATGCATTTCAGCGGGACTAAGTTTTCCTTTCCAATACTTTTCAATATCGGCTGCTGTATAGTTTACTATGTTTTTTTCTTCAGGCACTTATTATTTCAAATTTCAAGATTCCTAAATTTCTTTATTTATCGGTTCTTTCTTTTCCATGCAAAGTTTCAAATTTCGCCTGCCATTTTGAATGGAGCTGCGTACACGATTCCATTCTAATCCGGTTATTTCCACGATCTCGTTATAACATTTTCCGTCAAGATAAAATAGTTTTATCATCGTTCGTTGTTCATCAGGAAGAGAGGCAATACATATTTCCAGTTTTTGGAAATTTTCCTCTTTTTCCATCACGCCATTCAGATGCACATCTTCTTCATTTTGCATAAGTAATGACGGAAGTTCTACTGTTTTTAAATTCTTCGGTGTTCTGAGTTGCATCAGGCAATAGTTTTTCGACACCTGGTGCAGCCAGCCCCGGAAGTTATCTACTTCATGTTTTTTCAATTTTGATACCAGTTCTTCGAATATCTGCATGACCGCATCCTGTGCCACTTCGGGATCTTTCAGGTATTTCAGGCATACGCCATATACAAGTTCCATATATCGCTGGTATAATTCTCCTAATACTTTCAGTTCACCGGACTCTCGGTATAGTAATACAAGCTCTGTATCGCTTTGGTTAGTGGATGATATATTCTTTAGAAAAGCCAATTCTTAAAATTAGCAAGAAAAATGATTGTTCCTATTTATGTAATTGTGAAAGTAGAGCATCATTAAGCTATAAACTAGTTGGTACGTGGAAAAATCCAGTTAATTGCCGGAGCCTTGTATCCACAGGGCTCCTTATTGAAACCAAAATCAAGTTTTATGTCAAAGAAATTTCAACTGCAAGTTCCCGAGCCTTGCCATGAGGACTGGAATAAAATGACTCCGGGTGATAAAGGACGTTTCTGCGATTCCTGTCAAAAGACTGTTCATGATTTTACCGGTATGAGTGATGCGCAATTAATTACTTTTTTTAAAAAGCCATCCACTGGTTCTTTATGCGGCCGGTTTTATAATGATCAATTGGAAAGAGATTTTGAAATTCCACGGAAAAGAATTCCTTGGTTAAAGTATTTCTTTCAATTTGCCATTCCTGTATTCTTAACTGGTTTAAAATCCTATTCCCAGGGTAAACCTTTTATTAAAGAAAAGAATGACTCATCGGTTTGTACTAATATAAATTCTGGTGAAATTATCGTCATGGGAAGAATCCCAGTTGTAAGAAATGAAATTTTTGGTAAGGTGGTTGATGAAAATGGGAAAGGCATTCCATATGCTTCAATTACTGTTAAGGGATCTAAATACGGGGTAATGTGTGATAGCACTGGCTTTTTTCAATTGAAAATTTCAGATGATGAAAAGAAAGCTACTTTAATTGCTTCTTGTATTGGCTATTCAGAACAAGAAAGACAAATCGATTTAAAAAAAGCTGATTCCATCGAAATTACACTGTCTCCAAATACCACGTTAAGTGGGGAAGTAGTTGTTACTTCTATTTGCATCTCTCGAAAAGAAAGGGTAACTACTGGTAGTTATACAACTGTCAGAATAGAAAGAAGATCATACTTGCAAAAAATGAAAGATTATTTTGTAGGTGATTCTATAAAAGTCTTTCCAAATCCTGTCAAGGCTGGAGACCAAATAAAAATTGAATGGAGAAAAGCCGGAACAGGCGAGTATAAAATTGATCTGTATAATTTACAAGGCCAGTTAATTAAATCTTCATTTGCTAGAATTGAAAATGAAATAAATTCTTTTACTTTTCAAATACCGGCAACTACTCCCGGCAGTTACCTGTTACGAATGACAAATAAAAAGTCCGGGAAAAAATATGCTGAGAAGATCATTATTCAATAAAAGTAATTCTACTTCGTAGATCTTACTTGCAAATTGCGACTCCCTTATTTATTTTTCAGATCACAATTAACCATCACCGTACTCTTTTTTCTTAGCCATAACACAAAAGCCCCTGCAGCGTCGGGGGTATTTTTTTAGTTAGAGAATAAAAGAGTGAATGAGAAAAAAAGATTTAAACTGAATAGAATTATTGCAGTACAAGAGTGCGACGCAAGGGACGTTGAATAGAATTGATAATGCCGGCAACATAAAAATTAAATCACTTAAATGCAGGATGAAATTGCTCTAAGGTCTTTCTCAGGAATTCACGATCGAGATGTGTATAGATCTGTGTGGTTGTAATATTCTCATGACCGAGCATTTCCTGCACGGCACGAAGATTGGCGCCGCCTTCTACCAAATGCGTAGCAAAGCTGTGACGAAATGTGTGCGGCGAAATAGTTTTTTTTATTCCTGCTTTTTTTGCCAGTTCTTTTATAATAAGAAAGATCATCACTCTTGAAAGCTTGCTTCCGCGACGATTAAGAAACACAATGTCTTCATTGCCGTGTTTTACTGGAATATGAACACGAATATTTTTAAGATAAATGTTCACATATTTAACTGCGCTGCTGCCCACGGGCACCAATCTTTCTTTATCTCCTTTGCCGATCACTCTTATAAAGCCAACATCAAAATATAATTGCGATATCCGGAGGTTCACTAACTCACTTACACGCAGCCCGCAACTATAAAGTATTTCAAGGATTGCCTTATTTCGTCCGCCTTCGGGTTTGCTAAGATCAATTTGTGCGATCATATCTTCGATCTCATCGAAACTTAATGTATCAGGTAATGTTCTTTTAAGCTTTGGCGTTTCAAGAAGGGTAGTGGGATCGTTTTTACTAATATGCTCGATCAGGCAATATTTATAAAAAGCTTTTATACCTGAAATAATTCTTGCCTGCGAAGTGGGTGACATTCCCAACTCACTTATCCATTTAATGAAATGCTGCAGGTCGGATAGCTTAAGTTCGGATGGATTTTTTAATGTGCCTGAATGCTG
>JBIOVR010000570.1:0-37882 GCA_044867875.1 Chitinophagaceae bacterium | reverse complement strand
CTATATGTTGCGAATCCCCTTTAAAGAAAAAGAGATCAAAAATGATTTTGTGATAGTAAAGACTAATTATGATGGCAAAGTAGAAAGAGGGAAAATTGTTCACATGGAAGGTACTGACACGGCGTTTGGAAATAGTGGAATAAAATCATTTTATGGAAGTATCACAATAACCTCTTTGTCGGGAAACATTCAAATGCAATCGCTTATTAATAATGGATATATTCTGGCATTTCATCCTCAAATGAATTTGCGAACAACCTTAGCAGCACCGGTGTATCCGGTATATCCGGGTGCAACCGTTTTACCTGAGGTAATTGTATATTCTTATATTAATACAAGTAGCGGAATTTCTGTTTCAGATTGGTGGCTGCTGCAAAGTCTATTTTATGATTATAGTTTTGGTGGCGGGACGAGTGGCTATTATAGTTCACTTGATGGAACAGGTGGCGGTGGTGGTGGTGGCGGCTATGGTGGTGGTTATGGTGGTGGTTATGGTGGTTCGGGTGATGGTGACATGGCAGAAATTGAAGCGGAATATATTTATAATTTACCGGGAGTAGATCTATCCAAAATGTTTAAATGTTTTGATAATGTGCCGTCGATCGGAGCTACTTATTCAATCAGGTTATGTTCAGATATTCCTTCAAATAGTAATCCAAATGCCTCCGCTAATTTTTCGGCGGCAAGCGGGGGGCATACTTTCTTAACTATAACTAAAACAAATGGTAGCACTAGCGTTACGCAATCCTTTGGCTTTTATCCTTCTTCACAACCGTCCTGGATCGATCCTTTCTCACCTGTAACGTCCACGCTAAAAGATAACGGAGCACAGGAAATAAATGCAAGCCTTGAAATGAATCTCACGGAAGCTCAGTTTAATACGGTAAAGCAAAATGCTATAAGTTGGTCAACCAGGAATTATGAATTAACCGATTATAATTGCAGTAATTATGCAGTTGATATATTTAATTCTGTAAGAACTACCCCGATAATAATCCCAGGGTATCAAATCGTTTTGCCAGGGAATACCAATCCGTGGGCCCCAAATAATCCGATAACCGTAACGATTAACAAATCGCCGCAAATGCTATTCTCGAAATTACAAGAGATGAAGAACAATAATGATCCGGAGTCATCCAAAATCGTCATTGATCAATCGCATAATTACACGGCACCTATTTCTAAAGGAGAATGTAATTAATTTTGTGAATTATGAAAACAGTCGTCATTCTTATTTTAGTAATTGTTGTTGGTGCTAATTCAATTTCGCTGATAACAACTATCAATTGCAACTATTCCAACTATAATGGAAGCTTCACATTCGAAGAAATGACTTCTAAGGAAAGGAATTTTGAAATGTGTGAGCGAAAGTTTATTGAGTTTAAAAAGCAAAATAATACGGACACGACATTGTACAGGTTGTGCAAAAAAAACATTTTTGAATTCTGGAATTGGGGTACCTACATGTTTAGTGAAAAATTTAGTCTCCCCTATATGTCATGGCAGGTGATAACCTCAAGACGGGGTACGATTACCGCCAAATCGGGGTTCCAGGATTTCTGACAGAGTTTATTTGTTTTTGTGAAGTGTGAAAATTGTGGTGTATGATAAACATAAGCTGGCAAGGCTACTGGATATGGCTTGCCGTAATTTCAACAGGTTATTACCTGGTTATCTATCTTCTTTATTACAGACATGATCTTAAGGCATGGATTCACCCAAAGCCATATAATTCCGACGGGATTGTACCGGCTTCTGAATCCATCATTCAACCTCACGTAGAAAAAGATGCGGAACGATTGATTGATTCCTGTATGGACGAGCTCAATGCTTTTTTTGAAGAATCAAGACGAAAAAAAGTAATGAAAGAGGAATTAATTTACTCATTGCAACTTCTTTTAAAGAAATATCCTTCACTTAAGGATTCTGAATATAAAGAATCACTGACTAATCTTATTGCGACACAGTGCGAAGATATTTGTTTGGTTCGGTTAAATGCAGATGAGGTGTATCATGTGTGGTTGGGTTAGTGAAGGTGTTCTCTCCCGGCCTTGCCCCGTAAGGCGAGGTCCGGGAAGGGAACATTGAAACAATTTTTATTAACTGTGAAAATGAACTTGTGTATGAAAACAAAAAAAAGATTTTTCAAATTTTTTACAAAACAACAAAGGATCCGTCTTGCTTATCTCACTGTTGCAATGTTGTCAGAGCTGATGGCAATTGCTCAGGATGGAAATGCCGGTATTAATGAAGCCAATACTAAAGTGAGAAGTTATTTTACTGCAGGCACTAACCTGATGTATGCTGTTGGTGCTATACTCGGATTGATCGGTGCAGTAAAAGTTTACCAAAAGTGGAATGCGGGTGATCATGATACTGGAAAAACTGCCGCTGCGTGGTTTGGTTCCTGTGTGTTTCTTGTAGTAGTAACAACAGTGATAAGGTCATTCTTTGGTATTTAGCCTCACTCCTATCCTTCTGCACTACATCAGCTATTAATCAAGAATCGAGAATATGGCAAACAGTATATATAAAATCAATAAGGGGATTAACAAGCCCATAGAATTTCGTGGCTTGAAGGCACAGTATATCTGGTATCTGGGTGGCGGGCTTGTTATCCTTCTTATCCTCTTTGCTATTCTCTATGTAATTGGTATCAATACTTTTTTCTGTGTAGGTATTATTGTAATTCTCGGCACTGGTTTATTCATGCAAGTTTATACGCTAAGCGATAAATATGGTGAGCATGGAATGATGAAGAAAGTTGCGAAACGTGGCGTACCCGACACCGTTAAATCTTATTCAAGAAAAGTTTTCTGTAAAAACATGAAGTGATGGAAAGAGTGTTGGAAAATATATTGCCTATAATGGATGTCGAGCATGATCTGATCCTGTCAAAACAAGGTGATATTACCATTGCCTTTATATGCGAACTTCCGGAAATCTTCACTCTGTCCAATGATGAATATGAAGCATTCCATCAGGCCTGGATCAAAGCAATTAAGATATTGCCTAAGCAAACTGTCTTTCATAAGCAGGATTGGTTTTTGGATAGTAAGCATAAGGCCGACTTCCTGAATGGCAATGATAGTTTTTTGTCAAGAAGCAGTGAAAGATTTTTTAATGAAAGACCTTACCTGGATCATACATCCTATGTTTTTCTTACTAAGAAACCGGCAGGAAGAAAACTATCCAGTTCGTTTTTTTCAAATCTTTTAAGAAAAACTATCGTACCTGAAGAAACACTAAAACCTCAACTCGTACAGGATTTCCTGGATAGTGCCGGTCAGTTCAAAAGAATTTTGGAAGACAGTGGTTTCGTTAAACTCAAAAGGATAAAGAATGATGAGCTGACAAGCAATCAAAAAAAAGCCGGGATAATAGAAAAGTACCTAAGACTTTCAGAGGCTAACCTTATGTGTGATATTGGATTTAAAGATGAAATTCAGGTTGGCGATAAACATGTTCAGTTATTTACTCTGTCAAATGCAGAGGACTTGCCTTCTCTATGTGGCTCAAGAATTAATTATGACAAGTATTCCACGGATAAAACCAAATTCTCTGTTGGCTTTGCATCCACGCTTGGGCAATTGCTTTCATGCAATCATATTTATAATC
The DNA here is from genome assembly GCA_044867875.1 of Chitinophagaceae bacterium. Lineage (GTDB taxonomy): Bacteria > Bacteroidota > Bacteroidia > Chitinophagales > Chitinophagaceae > VBAS01. The sequence goes on along the minus strand of JBIOVR010000570.1, from coordinate 34,264 downwards.
AATACGTGTTCATCGAGGATGCGCAGGCAACAATTAAGAGATTGGAAAGTAAGCGTCTTCGTTTACAAAGCTTGTCGGCTTATTCAAGAGAAAATTCAATAGGCCGGGATGCCACCAATGATTTTTTGAATGAGGCAATTGGCGAACAAAGATTACCTGTAAAGGCTCACTTCAATGTAATGATATGGACAGAAAATAAAAGCGACCTAAAAGATCTGAAGAATCTTGTTTCTTCAGGGTTAGCACAAATGGATGCGGTGGCAAAAATAGAAACAGCAGGTGCTCCGCAGATTTATTGGGCCGGCATCCCCGGAAATGAATCTGATTTTCCTATGAACGATAGCTTCGACACGTTTGCGGAGCAAGCCTGCTGCTTTCTGAATCTTGAAACTAATTATCGCTCATCTATCTCACCAATCGGAATCCGGCTTGGGGATCGTTTAACCGGAAAACCAGTTCATGTTGATATATCAGACGAACCTATGCAAAGAGGTATTTGCACAAACCGCAACAAATTTATTCTCGGTCCTTCTGGAAGCGGAAAATCCTTTTTCACCAATCACATGGTTCGATCATATTATGAACAAGGTACTCATGTCGTTCTCGTGGATGTAGGCCATTCCTATAAAGGGCTGTGTGATCTGGTGAAAGGATATTATTTCACATACAGTGAAACAAAACCAATAAGATTTAATCCATTCTTTATTGGGGAAGGCGACAAACTCGACACAGAAAAAAAAGAAAGTATAAAAACGTTGTTGCTTGCTCTTTGGAAAAAAGATAATGAGAGCTTCAACCGGAGTGAATATGTTGCATTAAGCAATGCATTGCAGCTTTATTATGAGTATTTAGAAATTAACCCTGCAATTTTTCCATGTTTTAATTCATTCTATGAGTTTCTGCAAAAAGATTTTGTGGAAGTACTACAAAAGGACAATGTAAAAGAAAAGGATTTTGATGTTACCAACCTCCTTTATGTTCTGCGACCCTATTATAAAGGTGGTGAGTTTGATTACCTGCTAAACGCAACTGAGAACCTTGAACTGTTAAACGAACGCTTCATAGTATTTGAATTAGACAATATCAAAGATCATCCGATACTTTTCCCGGTTGTTACAATTATAATAATGGAAGTATTTATTTCCAAAATGCGGAAGCTAAAAGGTATCCGCAAGATGATCCTGATTGAAGAAGCGTGGAAAGCTATTGCAAAAGAAGGGATGGCAGAGTATATCAAGTATTTATTCAAGACAGTAAGAAAATTTTTTGGAGAGGCGATTGTAGTTACCCAGGAAATAGAAGACATTATTTCATCACCGGTTGTGAAGCAAGCAATCATCAATAACAGTGATTGCAAAATATTACTGGATCAGTCCAAATACCAAAACAAGTTTGAACAGGTACAGGAATTGCTTGGTTTAACGGAAAAGGAAAAAGCTTTAATACTTTCCATCAATAAGGCGAATGATCCTTCAAGAAGATTTAAGGAAGTATTTATTTCACTTGGAGGAATGTTATCGAAGGTTTACAGAACAGAAGTTTCGCTGGAAGAATACCTGGCTTATACTACAGAAGAATCAGAAAAAGTGAAATTGCAAAATCATGCTGCAATGTGGAATGGGGATATGCAGAAAGGGATTGCAGCAATGGCTGAAGAAATCAGAAATCAATCAAGAGCTTAAAATATCAAATCATGAAAACACTAATCCCCATTTGCAGCATTCTTTGTTTTTTGTTTATTACTTGTAAAGGAATAAGTAAAGATGATGTACAAGATTTCATTCCTGGCACCTACGTTCGCTTCTCCGAACATGAATTTGGAAAAGAGTATGATACTCTGGTTATTTCTGAATTAAAAGATCAATATAAGATTACACGGAAATGGAAATATGAACGGATACTGGATAGTATGGCACAGGAACCCGAGTATATACAGAAATTAACCACAGCTAGCTATGAGAGTGAGCATAAGTTGTTGCATGAAAATGAAACAGGCAATATTCTTTCTTTTGACCCAGGAGAAAAAGTTCTTTTTATTGGGCCGACAAAATATCAAAAACTAAAATAAATCTTTTATGAAAAAGCTACTGGCTGTTGTGTTATTGGCATTGTGTTTTATGGTTTCGCCGGTGCAAAATGCGAATGCCCAGATACCTATAATGGAGATCATAAAGCAAGCGGTTACTAAAGTGATCGTGGCCGTGGATCTCAAAATCCAGCGATTGCAGAATAAAACTATCTGGCTGCAGAATGCACAAAAGGTTTTGGAGAATAAGATGTCAGAATTTAAACTGACAGAAATAAGTGATTGGGTAGAAAAGCAAAGAGCTCAGTATGCAAATTACTTTGACGAGCTATGGCGAATAAAAACTGCATTAGCCTATTACCAAAGGGTAAAAGACATTATAGAAAAACAGTTACAATTAGTGAACGAATACAAAGGGGCCTGGGCATTATTTAAACAAGACAAAAATTTCACGGCAGATGAAATGGATTATATGCAAGAAGTTTATAACGGCATAATGGATGAAAGCATAAAGAACCTTGATCAACTTTCCCTTGTGATAAATGCTTTTGTAACTCAAATGAGTGACGCCAAAAGAATGGAGATCATTAATGAGGTTGACCATAATCTGGATGAAAATCTTAGTGATTTGCGGGAGTTCAATAATCAGAATAAAATAATGAGTTTCCAGCGTGCTTCTGAAAAGGGAGATATTGAAACTGTAAAAAAATTATACGGCTTATGAAAATATATATCCTGATACTATCATTGGTTTTCTCAATCCTGGCAAATGCACAAACACTTGCAGAGTGGACACAACAAAAGAAAACGCAGATCGAATATTTGCTGGATCAGATCGCGGCTAACAAGGTTTCCATTGATTATCTTGAAAAAGGATATGAGATCGCAAGAACTGGATTGAATACCATTCAAAATATTAAGAAAGGTGACTTTAACCTTCATCGGGACTTCTTTGGGTCACTTGAAATTGTAAACCCAAAGATTAAGACTTACTCAAGAGTTGCTGATATTATAGCCTACCAGGTTCGCATTGTCAAAAATATCAGCACAACGATCAAAAATCTTAAGGAAAGCGGGCAGTTCAATACCGATGAACTTGATTACAGTAAAACAATATTTGAAAACTTGTTGGATGAATGCCTGAAGAATGTGGATGAACTCTATTTAGTCATCACTTCAGATGAATTGCAAATGACCGATGATGAAAGAATAAAACGTATTGATCAGCTTTATACAGATATGCAGGATAAATATTCTCTCTTTCAATCATTCAGCAAAGAATGTTCGGTTCTTGCAATGCAGAGACTAAGCGATCAGGTTGAAATTATTATGAGTAAGAAATTAAATGGTATGTCCCCAAACCCTAAAGGGGAGTAAAAAATGTTTTATGAGAAAGACAGCGATAATATTATTGACAATGTTGATGTGTCATGTTTCTTTTTCACAGTCTCAGGAAGCGCAGCAGTTGCTTTTGAATTGGGAAAAGCTAACACAATTAAAGAAGATACTAAATGACATGTACACAGGCTACAAGATCGTTCATAAAGGTTATACAACGATCAGGGATATTTCACAAGGCGATTTCACTTTGCATAAAGATTTCCTTGACGGCTTATTAGAGGTTAGCCCTGTTGTAAAGAAATATAAAAGGATAGCAGACATTATCAGTTATCAGTTACGGATCGTAAAAGGGTATAAAACCGCTTTCGATCAATTTAAGCTGAGCAAATATTTCACAATAGAAGAAATTGAATACCTCGGAAAAGTTTATTCCAACCTGCTAAAGGAAAGTCTGAAATGTCTAGATGAACTGGCTATGGTAATTACGGCTGGCAAATTAAGAATGAGTGATGATGAAAGATTGCAAGCCATAGATAGAATTTATATAACGATAGTAGAACAATTTTCTTTTTTACAGAAATTTAATAACAGCACGGCAGTTTTGTCGGTTCAGAGAGAAAAAGACCAGCAAGACATTGATATTTCCAGGAAGCTTCATGATATAAGAGAGTAACAGTTTTTTTTGATAGCAAAAATGTGAGTATGAAATTGTGTGTAAGAATTGCTATAATAGCAACGGTTATCTTATTGTTCCCCCATCTTGGTCTTGCGCAGACAGGCTTTGCAGGAAAAATTCGCAGCCTTCAGGAAGTCCTTGAGCAGCTTTATGATGATATGATGCCTTTGTGCAGCCGGTTGATCGGAGTCGGCCGGGGTATCGCCGGTTTTGCTGCGACATGGTATATCGCTTCGAGAATTTGGCGGCATATTGCTAACGCCGAGCCGATTGATTTTTATCCTCTCTTTCGCCCCTTTGTAATTGGGTTTGCTGTCCTCATATTTCCGTCTGTTATTGCAATGATCAATGGTGTAATGAAACCTACTGTTACAGGAACAAGGGCTATGGTAACTGATTCTGATGCCGCAGTTGCACAACTATTAAGGATGAAAGAAGAAGCAATTAAGAAAACAGCTTACTGGCAGATGTATGTAGGAACAACCGGATCAGGCGACAGGGATAAATGGTATAAGTATAATTATGGTGATAAAGGCGAAGGATGGTTAGAAACTATTGGTAATGATATCAAATTTGCTTCCTCCAAATTCTCTTACAATTTTCGCAATTCTATTAAGCAATGGATGAGTGAAGTATTGAAAGTTTTGTTTGAGGCTGCAGCTCTTTGTATAAATACTATACGAACTTTTTATCTTATTGTTCTTGCCATCTTAGGTCCGCTTGTTTTTGGTCTTGCTGTCTTTGACGGTTTTCAACATACATTGACAGTTTGGCTTGCCCGCTATCTCAATATTTTTCTCTGGCTTCCTGTAGCTAATATTTTCGGTGGCATCATGGGCAAGATCCAGGAAAACATGCTTGCAGAAGATCTTCAGCAAATAGCTACTAACGGAGATACTTTCTTCAGCACAACAGATACAGCCTACCTGATTTTTATGATTATTGGTATCATTGGCTATTTCACTGTTCCCTCAGTTGCAAATTATATCGTTCATGCAGGCGGCGGCAATACATTGTTATATAAAGTCACCAATATGATGAGCACTTCTGGCCGCACAGTAATTCAGGGTGGCGCTTCAATGACAAGAGATGTATTAGGAGACGGATACAACAAGGTTGCCAGCAGCATGGCAAACTATGGCGCATCGGGAGGTTATTTCAACGATAATAAAAATAATTCAGGCAATTACATGAAAGATAAACTCTCCGGAAATAAATCATAAATCATGTTCAGTAAAACAAAAAAGATAGATACGGCCTTCCGGCATATAAAAATGTTTTCGATCGTGCTCGTTCTTGGGTGTATTTCGCTTGCTGCATATGCGCTATATACAAGCAATAAAACATTTTCAGAGTCACAGCAAAGGATTTTCATTTTAGCAAATGGCAAAGCATTAGAGGCTTACGCAGCGGATCGAAAAGATAATGTCCCGGTTGAAGCAAGAGATCATGTAAAAATGTTTCATCATTATTTCTTTACACTTGATCCGGATGATAAAGTAATACAATCAAATATCACGAAAGCATTGTACCTGGCAGACGCATCAGCTAAACAGCAATATGATAATCTGAAAGAAAACAGTTACTATACCAATATTATTTCAGGCAATATTAGCCAGGAGATACAATCGGACAGTATCACAATCAATACTAATTCATATCCTTACTATTTCCGGTACAAAGGCCAACAGAAAATCATCAGGCCATCTACGATTGTGACACGCAGCTTAATTACTGAAGGTTATTTAAGAAATGTTTCCCGATCAGATAATAATTCACATGGGTTTTTAATTGAGCGATGGAAAACATTGGAAAATAAAGACATTAAAACTGAAAATCGTTGAGATGTTATTCGGAAAAAGAAATAGGAAAGCTATTGAGCATCCATTGAAGGATAAAGCGGCACGAGGAATTGCGAAGTTTTTATTGAGAATGCAAACAAAATTTTCAGAATTCATGAACGCAAATACAAAAAGCATCCCGGTAAAGAGGTTAAGAATATTTTTAATCGCTTTCTGTTTGTTTGGTGGCGGATTCAGTATCTACTTAATAGCAGAAGCAATCTTCAAAGAAGATAAGCAGCAACCCCTAATAAAAATTGACAAGGTAAATGTTCCCAAATATTATGATCCAAGAGGTAGCGATGAATTACAAACTGAACAATATGTGGATGAAGAAACATTCAGAGGCATTCAATCCTTTGAAAGATATATGGACAGTCTTAAGCAAACTGAATCAGGTCGGAAACTGCATGACAGTATTTTGATCATAAGACCCGGATTAATGGACAGTATAAGGATGCTCAAAGAAATTTATAATTCACAAATAAAATGAGGTGTATGAAAAATGTGCAAAGATCGCAGGCATTCCTGCGGAAAAGAAAAATGATGATGGTACTACCGTTGTTAGTTCTCCCCTTTCTTACAATGGCCTTTTGGGCGCTGGGTGGCGGCAATGATGCAACTAATGGAAAAAAACAAAAGCAGTTGCAGGGCTTGAATCTACAGTTACCTAATGCGAACCTAAAGGATGATAAATTGGATGACAAAATGAGCTTTTATGACCAGGCTGACAAGGACTCAATCAAACTGGCAGAACAAATGCGCAACGATCCCTACTACCGACACCAGGATAGCATGCAAAATGTCTATTTAAAGGAATTGGAGCAGGTTACTCAAAGTTCAGCGGAAAAGTTTAATCAATCTCCGGTTTTACAGAATAGAGGATTAAAGATTTCTCCTTATGATCAAACCAAGAGTCCAGCGGAAGAGAGAGTTATGAAAAAGCTGGCTGAATTAAATAGTGCACTTAATCAGCCCGACGAAAACATTTCAAGAGATGGTTTGATGAACGAGTATAAGAGCATGAAGAATTTGGGTCTTGGAAGTGACGTTGACAAGTTGGAGAATATGATGCAGAATTTGAATAGAAGTAACAGTGACGATCCTGAGATAAAGCAGTTAGACGGAACACTGGAAAAGATATTGGACATCCAACATCCCGAAAGAGTAAAGGATAGGATCAAGGAAAAATCTCTGAAGAATAAAGAGGTTGTATTTCCAATAACAAAAACACCGAAAGAGGAAAGCATCAGTTTGTTGGACACCGGCAAGAAAAATCCGGATAAAGAATCTGCATTTTTTGGATTGTCTGATGAATCATCTCTCGATGAAAACAATGTTATTGAAGCTGCTGTTCACGAGAATCAAATATTGGTAAATGGAGCGGTTGTAAAACTCCGTTTATTGAATGACTTATATATCAATGGGTCTTTAATTCCCAAAGGAAATTTTGTATTTGGTATCGCATCATTGAATGGTGAGCGGCTCGAAGTTGAAATTAATTCCATTCGCTACAATCAATCCTTATATCCTGTAAAACTTTCAGTTTACGATATAGACGGTCTTCACGGCATATACATACCTGGCGCAATTACCCGCGATGTGGCTAAACAATCTGTGGACAACAGTTTGCAGTTAATGGAGCTTTCTACAATGGATCCATCTTTTAAAGCGCAGGCTGCAACTGCGGGTATTGGCGCCGCCAAAAGTTTGCTTAGTAAAAAAGTTAAACAGGTAAAAGTAATGGTGAAAGCAGGTTATAAGGTGCTACTAAAGGATAAGAATATTCAACAATAATTTTTTTAATCTAAAACAAAATGTATGAAACGATTTGTGTGTTTGGTCTGTGGGTGCTTTCTAGTCGTTTTGGGATTCTCACAACCAGTTTCTTTAAGTATTTCTAAAGATAAAACGACCAGCTTAATATTTCCTTTTGCGATTCGTCATGTGGACAGGGGAACAAAAGATGTTTTGGTGCAACCAGTGAAAGAAGCGGATAATATTTTATTGGTGAAAGCGGCAACAGAAAACTTTGCAGAAACCAATTTAAGTATTGTAACGGATGATGGTAGTGTTTATTCATTCGTTCTAAATTTTGATAACAGACCGCCGGTATGGGTTTATCACATACCAGCAAATAATAAAGAAACAATGGCGACTTACGCCAACGGTATTTTAGACAATTCCAGAACCATGCACGGTATAAAGGACGAAAGCTGGGATATGTCTGTGAGAGTTGTGGGAATTTATATTAAAGATGATGTTATTTATTATCAGATGCAGTTTGATAATCAAAGTCCGATTGATTACGATATTGATTTGTTGCGATTTTATATAAGGGATAAAAAGAAAGGCAAACGTACAGCGATCCAGGAAACTGAACTAAAGCCGTTATATATAGCAGGAAACACTTCCCAGGTCAAAGGAAACAGCCAAAACATAATTGTCGTCTCGCTGGAGAAATTCACCATTCCGGATGCCAAATACCTGGCTATTCAAATAATGGAAAAGAATGGCGGAAGGCATTTACTGATGAAGGTGAGCAATAAAAAGATCATTGAAGCTATTTGTCTGCCTGATCTGAGATGAAACGTGAGCATGTTATATCATATGAGGTATTAGAAATTGTCCAGTTAGCAATAAATCGAAATGAGAACTGGATGGCCTACAACAACTCGCTTTATTTTATAGATAAGGATGACGTGCACTTTTTCAAAGAAAAAACTACCGCTGAAGAGTTTGCAGCCGATAATATTAGTGATTATGACCATTTCAATATTATCAAGGTTCAATCTATTGCTGATGTACTAAGGCAAATTCCATACGGCGAAGTTCTAAATAAACAATTAAATAATTTATCAAGTAAAACTTTATCAATCATGAATGAAAAAAATTTTGAGTATTTGAAAGACAATATCAAATACATGGGTTTTGGCGAAAAGCAAAATGAATCGCTTGAACAGCATTTAAAGGAAGGAAAAGAATCATTCCAATTAAGATTTAATACAGAGGTCAATAAAAAACCATTTGAAGCTGTATTACAGTTCCGTAAATCTGACAATTCGGACATGTATTTCTTCAATAGCTATCAGGCATCATTGAAAAGAAGTAACAACGAAAAAGTAGATCAAACGTTTTATCTGACCAAGGGCAAAGGCGTTACTGCGAAAGAAGCGTATAATCTTTTGGAGGGCCGCGCTGTCTTTAAAGAACTTAGTAATAAAGCCGGCGAACCGTATAAGGCATGGATACAACTTGATTTCGACAATAAGGATAAGAACAATAATAATGAAGTAAAGCAGTATCATGAGAACTACGGTTATGATTTGAAAGCTGCAGTAGGAAAATTTTCTGTAACAGAAATGGATGGCGGTGAAAAAGAAAAGTCTCTGATGCATTCACTTCAGAAAGGGAATATTCAATCGGTGACTATTGGATTAAATGGAGAATCTCAGAAAATGTTTATTGAAGCAAATCCACAGTATAAAACCGTTAACATCTTTAACGACAAAATGCAGCGGCTTAATCAGGAACAGCGTCTCGGCATATCGGAAAAGCAGGCTGTAAAAGGTTTGAAGGAAGAAAAAGTAATCAAGGAAGATAAAACCCAGGACATACAAAAAGACACTAAAAAATCAGCAAAGCAAAAGCCTGCTGATGACCTGGATAAGCCAAAAAAAAAGAACTCCCGTAAAAAGGGACTGTCCATGTAAAGAGAGCTGAACGAGTTATTTTTTTTGTAATAAGAAATGTGATCATGGCGATTGAGATAGTTACAAAAGAAGATCTACACGCATTCAGGATGCAATTGTTGAATGATATTCGACAACTCTTAATTCCGGAGGAAGCAAAGCTGATCAAGCCCTGGCTAAAAAACGCCGAAGTAAAAAGGCTACTGGGAATTTCTTCGAATACCATTCAACGATTACGGATTGCCGGTAAGCTCCGCTCAACTAAAGTGGGCGGAGTTCACTATTACCGGTATGAGGATATTGAAAAATTATTGAATAGTGACGCAGCTTAAATGAAAGAGTTATGGAACAAGTAAAAGAACTGACGAATTTTTATTCAGCTATAAAGAGTGATCCCAGGATTGGGACAACGCATATCAGTTTGTATATGGCGCTATTCCAATTCTATAATTTGAATAGATTGACCAACCCAATTCTAATTACCAGAACAGCAGTGATGGAAGTGGCAAAGATCAGCGGATTGGCGACTTATCATAAATGTATTAAAGACCTGCATGAATTTGGTTACATTCAATACCAGCCTTCCTATAATCCAGCCATTAGTAGTCAAGTGTACTTGTTAATGGTTTAAGAATAAGAGTTTTTTGGCAGGCACTCCTATTGTCCTTGAAGATTTCCCAGCTGCTGGCTAACTATCCTGGGGATTGGGAATGGAAATTTGGAATGTAGTAGATGTAAATGTGGGAGTTGCATTATTAGTATCTCTGTTTATGCCATCATCTAACATACAGGTTAAGTAAGCACATTTGCAATGCACACAAAGAAATAGTTATTTGAAAATTCTTTTTCGTGAAATATACGTGGCAGCTTGTTTTTCAATATCATCACGAGTCATAATTCTTACTTCGGTCAGCCAATTCTCCAACTCGCTTCTCTTGAAATATACTCTCTTTCCCCTCTTAAAATGTGGGATATTTCTTTCGGAAGTCATTTTATAGAGTGTCGATTTCGAAAGGCTGAGGTATTTAGAGGCCTGATCGAAATTCAGAACTTGAATAATTTCCGTCCCTTCGCTTTCTGGCTTAGATAAATTGTTGATCAAGGCTTCAATAGTATTCAGTCTCTGCAAAATCAGTTCAAATGGATTTTCCATGATTCGAGGTTTTATTCATTTTTTGATTGGATCTTTCAATACCTTATACTTAGTTCTTCTATAATCAAATTGTTCTAAGAATTCTCCAATTGATTTAGCAATCACTGCTTTTTCATCTGGTAGAGGATACCAAAAAAACCTTTTATCATCTCTGTTCACCTCATAAAATAGAAATACATCAGGATCATATTTCTTATTTTTTAATGCTACTCTATACATTGGATATTTATAAGGCATTTCGGTTGCACCTTTTACAATGTATACAAAACATGTGGCAGGAAGTGATTTCCCTTCATGGAGAAAATTGAATTCAAAATAATGCGTAGTCATTTTTAACTTATTAAGCATTCCATTTGTTAAAAATTCGAAGTCAAAATTCATAACAAAAGCACATTTTAAAGTCCATTATATTTATAACATGGTCACGAGGCGAAAAAAGAAACTACCGTACTTCATTCGTTTCATTCGGTATGCAATTAAATGTGGATGGTGGCTTATGTTTCCACATGATCCAAGCAACAAGGATAACAAATCCGCTTTTGAATTGACCAGAAGTAATAGAAACTAATCTTTCCTTTCGTTTTTTCCTTTCCACAATAATTAATTGAATAGGAATTAATGTTTACCAGTATGTCCAAATCCACCCTCACCTCGATCACTCTCCTGCAATTTATCAACCAACTTTAGTTGAACCCTATCAACTTTTTGTACAACCAGTTGGGCAATCCGTTCTCCTGGTTTGATTTCTTGTTCTTCACCAGAAAGATTAATTAATATGACTTTTATTTCACCTCTATAGTCAGAATCAATTGTACCTGGTGTATTCAGTACAGTTAAACCTTGCTTTAATGCTAATCCGCTTCTTGGTCTTACCTGTCCTTCATACCCCAGCGGTAATTCAACGAACAATCCTGTAGAAATGGCTTTTATTTGCATAGGATCTAACACTTCAGAATTATCTAAGAATGCTCTCAAGTCCATTCCTGAAGAACCTTGTGTGGTGTATGTGGGTAATGGATTGTTAGATTGGTTTATTATTTTAACCTCAATTTCGTTCATAATTTAAAGTTAAGGATAGATCCTAAATTCCTATTTTAGTGACATAGAATTTAATGTGAGGTCCCCGATGAATAAAAGTAATTTGTTCGAGAGAAGTCATCTGATTATTACCGGTAAGCTGTGTCCTTATTGTGAGAAAATACCAGAATTTGTAGATAGCAGTGAGATTTTTGAAAAGAGTTCAGTAATGATATATCTCTGTAGAAACTGTAAGGCATGGGTTGGTGTACATGAAGGAACAACAGTGGCATTGGGAAGGTTAGCAGATGAAGAATTGAGGGAGTGGAAAAGAACAGCTCACTATTGGCTCGATTTAATGTTTACTGAGAATCTTATAAATAAAGTTTATCCTGAATTCATACATGGAACTTCAAACAGGCAAAAAACCTATCTATGGCTTGCCGAAAAAATGGGCATACAAAAGGACTTTTGTCACATCGGTATGTTTGATGTGAATGAATGCAAAGAGACGGTTGAGATTTGCAAGACTGCTATTGCAACACTCTATAAAGATTATCCATACACTAATTCTGGCGGCTCATTATAAATAATACGTTCATGGGGGTTTTCCTTTTTAAGAAAATCTTTATCTAAGGGGGTTGCAATCATCTCCGCTGATGCAGCTTGATAATTTGCTATATCCACTATATCCTGATCACCAAGATCCTTGTATAACCAAGCTTCTGCAAGATCACCTGGCAAAATTGTTGGCATCCTTTCCTTGCTATTATGTATTTGTTTCATCAATGTAGTTGCAACTGTCGTTAGAATTGCAAATGTGTTAATAGTCATATTTAATTCTTTATCAAACCAGGGATTCCAAACGCCTGCCATATAAAATTCTTTTTCTGCTCTCATTTGAATCAGATATGGAAATTTCTCTGGAGTTTTCAATAGTTTACCACTTTTGCCTACTACCTGAACGTGCATCCATTCATAAAACCCATTAGAAGGAACAAGACAACGACGTTTCTTCGCAGAATCCTTATACATCTTAGAAAGCAAATCCTCACTGGTTGCATTCAGTGTCGTATATGGCTTATGAAATTTACCAGTTTCATCTTTGTAGCCATATCTGAATTTATTTACTGCGTCTCTATCTTTCAACCATGAGGGAAGATAGCCCCATTGCATCCGAACTCTTTCTGTCTCGTGAGTACCAGTTATCGGTCTAATGATTGGCATATAATTATAATCAAATCCTTTATGGATAACAAGTTCTTCATTTAAGAAAGCGACTGCTTTTTCAAGAGATTTGAGTTCATCATATTCTTGTCTTGTAATCAGTCTTCCGTTATAATAGCACATTTTATTACAATTTTTTATTTTCAATTTGCTTTCCTAATTCCGGTATGATATGGCTTAATTTATAATCCTGTGGTATTGAAGTCCAAAATCTTTCTCCTTTTCTTGTTATAGATTCGGTTAAATAAATGTAAGAATCTGCAAACTTTATTTGATACAGAGTTCTTCCATTTTTTTCAATCTGAATACATTCGTATTGCTTCTCTTTAAATTCGATTACAAACTTTTTTAATTCTCTGTCAGGATTCATAGTAAGCAATTTAATTAATATTCTTAATTTTTATTTTGTTCCTCAGTAGAAACTTTGTTAAAGCAAACCCGAAGCCCGAACAAGAAACCTTTCACCGAATCGATGTTTAACACTATCAATCGCCACATGAAGGTTAACCATTTCTTGAGTATCATCAAATAAGCTGATCTGAAGATTGCCAGGAATCAGATGGCTAAAACTTACACCAAGTGTCCTAATAAGCATCCTTCGTTCATAAAGCTTAGAAAATAAGAACTTAGCAGTAGTGAAAAGAATGCTATCGGCATTTGTATAGGGTATGACTGATTGTTTTGTAAATGTTTGCATATTTGAATAAGTCAGTTTCACAATTATACATCCAGTTAATCTGTTTTGATTTCTTAATTCAAAACCAATTTTCTCGGTCATTCTGAGCAACCTTGAGTTTAAAAAATTTATATCAATTGTATCCGTTTGAAAGGTCTCTTCAGTTGAAATCGTTTTTTGTTCTTTAAATGGTATTACTGGAGTTTCATCAATGCCATTTGCCTTTTTTGATAGTTCCATTCCTGGCTTTCCTAATAAATTTTTTAAATGATCGACAGGTATCTCACTCAATACTTTTACGGTCCTTACACCCATATCATTTAGCAGAGAAGCAGTCTTTTCACCAATACCAGGTATGCGTATAATACTAAGTGGAGCGAGAAATGCTTTCTCAAGACCAAAAGGCACTTGTACTTGCCCATTAGGCATTGAAATGTCGGTAGCAATCTTACTTACCAGTTTATTGCTTGCCAAAGCGAACGAAACAGGCAATCCGCTTTCCATGACTATTTTACTTTTTAATTCCGTGGTAAACTTGCCACAACCAAAAAACTTTTCCATTCCTGAAAGGTCCATATAAAATTCACTAATAGATCCTTGCTCAAACAATGGTGTACTGTCTTCCATAATTTCTCTTACCAACCGTGAATATTTACTATAAACTTCTTTATCACCATGTACAATAATCGCATCGGGACACAATATTCGTGCATGTTTGATAGGCATTGTTTGATAAATCCCAAATTTTCTTGCTTCGTAACTGCAAGCTGCAACTATGCCACGATTCGCATTACCGCCAACTATTACGGGTTTGCCATTCAGTCTCGGATTTCTTAAACATTCTACTGAAACATAAAAGGAATCGAGGTCTAAATGAGCGATATGTCTTTCATTTAAATTCATACTCCACCATAAATTTTCCTTTTATATCCGACTCTGGAAATTGAACTCACTTCAATACTATATTGATTAAACTCCTCAACTACCTTTCCAGAAATGCGATAAAATGCATTTCGCCTTTTTACTTCTTCGTTTTCAAATACATTTGGAAAATGAACTGTGTCAACCCAATCTAAATTTGCATCAATAAAAGTCCCAAAGGACATTGTACGATTATTTTTAGTGGGTACTACTTTATCAGCAATAAAAAAAGTTAGTATTTCAATATCCTTTCCTTTACAATTTTGAATATCTTTTGCAAATGAGTATCGGCTTGGATCATCATCTACCAACTCAAATGGGTTTCTCAATGGGTATCCTAATATTTTAACTTCATTATATATATCATCAAGATCATCTTTTTCAAATTCTGGTAATTTAAATTCCACAGGCTTTTCTTCAAACAATGAAAGGGTTGTAGGTAAATGATTTTGATTCTTTTGTTTTAGGAAACTCCCCTCCCACAACAATTCAATTTTATCTTTTCCTATAAAACGGAAAGCCCCAACCTTAATGAGTAGGTTTAATTGCTCAATGGGAACGTTTGTTCTCTCAATAAATTCCTGGAGATTACTATAATGTCCATTCTTCTGTCTTTCCTGCAAAATTATTTCTGCTATTTTTTCTTGAAAATCTTTGATATGTACAAAACCTGCATACACATCCGTTCCAAAAAGGGTGGTATAAAATTCACTTCGATTAATGCAGGGTAAATGAAGCTTTGCTCCTGACTTTATAAGCTGATAAAAATATAAGTTCGTTGGGTAGAATCCCCCAAAATTGTTTATCACAGCCACCATAAACTCTAAAGGATAATATGCTTTTAAAAACAAATCTTGAAAGCTTTCTACAGCATAACTCGCTGAATGTGCTTTACAAAATGAATAACCCGCAAAGGATTCCATTTGCCTCCATATTTCATGAGTAATAGTTACAGGTCTATTTAATTTATTTGCACTTTCGTAAAATTTATCTTTGATCAATGAAAATGAATTATTACTCCTGTATTTACCACTCATAGCTCTTCTGAGAATATCTCCATCTCCATAGTCAAGACCAGCATAAGCATTGGCAATCTTTATTACGTCCTCCTGGAAAACCATTACACCAAACGTTTCTTTTAAATGCTCTTCCATTGCTGGATGCAGATATTGAAAATCATGTGGATTGTGATAGCGGTGAATATATTGGCGCATCATGCCTGATTCAGATACTCCAGGTCGAATGATTGAACTTGCAACTACAAGCGTCTTGTAATCATCACAGCGCAATTTCTTTTCCAACCCTCTCATGGCCGGTGATTCAACATAAAAGCAACCGATAGTATCTGCTGATCTAAGTTGCGACTTTACCAATGGATCATTTTTGAACTTGTCTACTTCATGAATATTTACATCGATATTTTTATTTTGTTTCACTAACCTGATAGTCTCTTTAATATGACCCAACCCCCTTTGGCTTAATATATCAACTTTATAAAGGCCAATATCATCAGCGGTGAACATGTCAATTTGTGCAGTTGCAAAGCCTTTAGGAGGCATGTGAGTGGCCGTATAGTGGTGAATCGGAAGCTCACTTATAAGCATTCCACCAGCATGAATAGAAAAAATATTTGGAAAATTCTGCATCATTTTACCATACTGGTAAATGTGTCGTTCATATTTATGGCGACTTCTGTTTTCTGAATATCCTCTTTCAAATCCAGCATCAGATAGTACATCTATTTCTTCTTTTGGTAATCCAAAAACTTTCCCAAGTTCTCTTGTAATTGAACTGTCCTTAAAAGTTGAATGTGTGCCAAGTAATGCAACATGTTTTTCACCATATCTTTTAAATACATAATCGATCACTTCATCCCGATCAAGCCAGGAAAAGTCCATATCGAAATCAGGAGGCGATGTTCTTTGCACATTTAAAAATCTCTCAAAAAACAGATCAAGCTCGATGGGATCAACATCAGTAATCTGTAGACAATAAGATACAATTGAGTTCGCCGCACTCCCACGGCCCACATAATAAAATCCACGACTCTTTGCATAACGAACCACATCCCAGGGAATAAGGAAGTGTGTGTTGAAATTAAGTTTGTTTATTACTTCTAATTCTTTCTTTACTTTTTCAATAGCCACTTTATTTTTATTTCCGTATCTCATTTTTAAGCCATCAAAAGCAAGCTTTTCGAGCAATTGTTTATCATCCCACACAGATGCAGAAAAATGTTTTTTATTTTTGGAGCTTGTAAAATCCATTTGAATATTACAAGCATCTACGAGCCGATATGTATTGGTAACTATAAAAGAGTAATTCTTAAAAGCCTGTAATAGTTTTTCTGGTGAAACAAAATATTCAGTAGTGGCACAAACACTTTCTGCAGGAAGTTTACTCAGCAAAACATTATTATCAATTGATCTCAATAGCCGATGTACATTATAATACTTTTCATTTTGGAAAGTAACAGGGTGGCGAATAACAAATTTCTCTTTGTATTTCGAAATATCTAATCCATATAATTTTGAAATTTCAGTCGCTTGTACACCAATAAACTCATTTGGAAAAAGTTCTTTAAGATCTTTGCTTTTTAATGGATATATCACATACCCATCCCAAGAATCAGTAAAAAAGGGATCTTTCTCAGCAATCTCAGGAAAAGGTTTTTCATTTTGCAAATGATAAGAAATGAATGAATTGATCCATTCAAATCCCTTGTTATTCGCAGCTAATAAGATGTAAAGCAACTTGTCACCATTTCGAATTTCTGCTCCCAAAACTGGTTTAATTCCCTCTCGTTGACAGGTAAGCACAAACTCCCAGGCATCAGCCGTACAATTAATGTTTGTCAATGCTAAAGTAGTAACACCCACATTTACAGCAGTTTCCACAAGTTCTTTAGTCGCAAAAGTGCCATATCGCAGACTGAAATATGTTTTGCAGTTTAAGTACATACTAACCCTTTCTTCGTGTCAAATGTAAGGCAATTACTAAAAAAATTAGTTTAATGTTACTAATTTTACTAACTTAGTAGAAGGTTAAATATTTTAAATCTGAAAACATATAGTACTATGAACATGGAAAATGTTTTACCGGGCTATAGAATAAATGAATATAAGATTGTACTTGATCCACATTCGGATTTGCAAAACAGAATTGCTAAAGTTCAAAAAGAATTCAATGATGAATTTAAGATAACGACCAGGTTGGCTTCAAGGGTTAACTTGGTGCTTGTTATTTTTTCTCAATATGAAATGATGGAGGAAAGGATAATGAATCATTTAAAGACCATTGCATTGGGTTACCCCCCATTCAAAGTTGAGTTAAAGGATTTTGGAAGCTTCCCAACTCATAGAATTTTCATCAACGTAATTTCCAAATTGCCCATTCAGAATCTGACAAGGAAGATCAGATCAGAAACAGGACGATTAATGAAATTAAACGATGATAATAAACCGTATTTTATTACAGAACCTATTTTCAATATCGCAAGTAAGCTTTTACCCTGGCAATATGAAAAGGGATGGTTATCGTATTCAAACAAGAACTTTACAGGTAGGTTCATTGCTGATGCAATGCTTTTACTGAAAAGAGAGAACAAATCAGAGCCTTGGAAAATTGTTCAGCGGCTTGAATTTCAAAATCTACCTGTCAACATTAAACAGGGACAACTATTTATTTAATTAAAACTTTTAATTATGAAAACGGTAAAGAAACCAGAAAATGCACTAAAAAAAGCATTTGAACCATTGCTCACTTTTGATTGCAACGTTAGTGGTAACGAATTAAAAGGATTTTTTTATGGTGAGTCGGATGAAGATCCAATTAACAGAACAATTGATATTGGATTTAGTGATGGATATCAGACAACATTTCTTGTTGATGAAAATGGATATTGGCACGACTTGAACGATCAGAAATCTCCTTACGTTTTTTCAATATTGAATGATTTGAATATTCTTTTGTCTCACAGGAAGAATCGTTTTGCTACTTGTTTCCAAGTTGAGGATGCAGATGGATTGTTTAATATTTATGTATTCGAATCTGAAAATGAGGAAAAGGAATCTGAGTATAGGGTTTATTACAAAAATGACTATCGATTTACTCTTAAACAAATTAAAGGGGAATGGGACTGGTCTACTTCAAGGAAAATCAATCCTGAAATAAAGAATGAACCGGTGACAAATTATGTTATTTCAAAAATTGAGGAAAAGTTGTCGAGCAAATAGGACGCTGTGATCATCAGTTCGCTTGCCAAACACTAAAGTATAATATTATGATTTCGACCTTTCTTGAGAACAACGTTACAAAATGGAATGTCACAAAGTCTTTCCAACAAAAATTCGATCTCACTTCTTTTGATACTACCGGTATTAATATGAAGATCTTTCCCGCTTATAACTTTTACGATAAAGAAAATGAAATTTGCTTTCTAAGCCTCAAATGGCAACTTATCATAAAAGGGTTTGTTGAATATGAAAATATTTTTCGTTTCAAAGTAGATTATTCAAGTTTGAAAAATGTGGGTATGGAGATAGATATTATGATTATTGCTTCTGTTACACAATTCATGAAATATTTTAAGGATAATTCTAAAATTCCAAATGCATTGGAGTTGTTCGAACAACACGGAGATAATAGGAAAATACATTTCATCCGAGATAAAATCGTCCAACGTTTTCAGCTGGAGTCATCTTCATTGGGTAACCAAAGCATCAAAGACCAGGAAAAACTACAATCATTCTATAATTAGCTATTTCACAAACTTCACTTCGGGCAAATTAAGTTTGCACTTTTTATTAAATTCCTTTACTACATATTGTGTTAACTCAGGAGATTTGCCTTCATCGTGCATATGCATAAAGAAGTAGATTTCTTCGATACCTGCATCAAGCCATTTCTTAAAGCGAGTTGCCCAATTGTCAATTCTGGGAAAATCGGAAGGATGCAAGCTGTTACCAACGAATCGGACAAACACTTTTGGAATCGTTAGCTGCATGTGTAAGACATCCTGTCTTCCGGCGGTATCAGTAATAATAGTACCAATTTTCATCTCTCTCAACCGTGCGTAGTATCGATCCATCAGTTTCTTATCTTGAAAGAACCCCGGCCAACGTTCTTCAATAAAATATGTATGCTCATTTGGAAATGTTTGTAAGTAATTAAAAAAATCCTTTTCACCTTGCTCGTCCCATTTAACTTTTTCATCATGCGTGATAAAGACCGCACCAAGATTTTTTCCAAACCCCTTTAGGTTTTGAAAATAATCATGGGTGATTCCCTCTCTGGTTGGAGATTCTTTTAAAAAGCTCATTCCCCTATGTGCTTTTGGACAAAATTTAAAGCTTGGACTATTAACCTTCTGCACCCAGCTTTCAAATCCTCCAGCACTATATAATTTATAATGAGTGGCATTTAATTCTATAGATTGGTAATGTTGGGCATAATGTTCCAGGAAATCCTTTTCTTTTGTCCCTTTTGGATATATTTTCCCAATCCATTCTTTTCTTCCCCATTTGGCACAACCTAAGAATACTTTACCGTCCCCACTACCCTTTTTCAATACGGCTTCAGATTCTTTAGTGTCTTTTGGTAATTGAAATTTTATTTTTTCTAATTCAGATCGTTTTAATTCTCCGAATAACATAGTGAAAAGCTTAATTGTATGTAAATTTAATTCTAATATCAATCATCCTAATTGAAATTTTCACAATCACTGGGATCATGACCACTTATCAAACGATGATCTATAAAGTAATTTACCTTGATTCCCAATTTGGATGGGATTACAATGGTGAAATATTATTTGAATCCAAAATATATAATAATCCAGGAGATGCTATGATGGAATTTAGTTTTGCAGAACCTTCACACCCCAATTGGTTTGCAACCATGAGATCAATCAAGGATGGTGAAATCATAGAAGAGGAGATTTTTGATGCATCAGTTTATGAAATTAGTGAAGAGGGGGATATAGTAGGGTGAGTAAATTCATCACTCTAAATATTCGGTCTCACCCAAGGTATAAACAAGCCTTTCTTTGTATTTTTCCAATTCAATCAGAGCGTTCACCTTATATGTAAGAATTTATCGCAATGAAACTTTACATAAAAAACATGGTCTGCAATCGCTGCATACTGGTGGTAAAGCAGGAGCTGGAAAAGCTAAAGTTGCTTCCGGCGCTGGTAAGCATGGGCGAAGTAGAGTTAGCAAAATCTGCCACGGATAAGCAGCTAACAAGCCTGAATGAAAGACTGAAAGAATTAGGTTTTGAATTATTAGACGATCAGAAGCAAAAGCAAATAGAGAAAATAAAAAACCTGCTGATCAAAACAGTGCAGTCCGGAGAAATAGAAGAGCATTTCAGTATCAGCAATTTTTTAAGCAAGGCGTTGAACAAAGAGTATAGTTATATCTCCCGTTTATTTTCCGAAGTAGAAGGAATTACAATTGAACAATTCTTTATTCATCAAAAAATCGAAAAAGTAAAGGAATGGATAACTTATGATGAGCTAACTTTAAGTGAAATAGCCTGGAAATTGGGATATAGTAGTGTTGCTCATTTGTCTTCACAGTTTAAGAAAGTAACCGGGCTTAATCCAAGCCATTTTAAAAAGCTGGGAGAAAATCATCGCAAATCATTAGATAATATTTAAAATATGAGATCATCAGTTTTATCGGTTTTTGCTGCATTCATTTTTTTTTGCAGTTGTAAAAATGAAAATAGCAATGTTATTGCCACAGGTCAAATGCCAAATATTGCAAAAGATAATTCCGGCAATTTTCATCTTGTATATGGAAATGGAGATAGCATATTGTATTCTTATTCTACTGATCATGGCAATACTTTCTCTGTACCTTCTTTAATTTCAGTTCTTCCAAAGCTCGCTGCATCACATACAAGAGGCCCGCAAGTTGCTGCAACATCAAATGGTTTGACGGTTACCGCCTGCAATGAATCTGGGGATATATTTTCATTTATAAAAGAGCAGTCAGGCAATTGGATTCAAACAGCAAGGGTAAATGATATGGATACGGTTGCTAAGGAAAACCTGATGGCTTTAGCTGCTGATAGACGAAATGCTTTCGCTGTATGGCTTGACCTGCGAGATGGACATAATAAAATCTTTGGTGCAAGGTCAACCGATGGTGGAAAGACCTGGTCAAAGAATATGATAGTTTATGCTTCACCTGATACAACAGTATGTGAATGCTGTAAGCCTTCCGTAGAAATGAAAGACAATAATGTTTATGTAATGTTTCGCAATTGGCTTAATGGGAATAGGGATATATACTTAATTCAATCTCCTGATGGTGGATCAACTTTCGGCCAGGCCCAGAAATTGGGAACAGGTAGCTGGGCATTGAATGGCTGTCCAATGGATGGTGGTGGAATTGCAATTGATAAAAATGGCTATGCAGAAACTGTTTGGAATAGAAAGGGAGTGATCTATTCCTGCGAGCCGGGAAAAGAAGAAAAGAAATTAGGAGAAGGAAAAAACTGTACTATTGAATCCGTAAATGGGAAAAATGTTTATGCCTGGGTGGAAAATGGCGAAATAATTGTCTTAAAGCCACAAGGCATGAAAAAAAATTTAGGTAAAGGACATCTGCCGGTGATCAAGGCAATCAACAATGAACATATACTCTGTATTTGGGAAAATAATAAGCAAATACACAAAGCCATCCTCGAATTATAGTTACCTAATTCTATAAATGATTTCCATAATTGTATAACAGCTATCGCTTGTAACTAAAATAACTTTGTGTCAGAAATTAGAATAAATGACACATACATATAACGTTAGCGGAATGACATGTGGCGGTTGCCAGGCAAAAGTTCAAAGCCTATTATCAAAGGTCGGAGGTGTAAAAAATGTTATGATTGATCTTGCCAAAGGTCAGGTAGCGATTAAAATGGATAAGTACATATCAACCCCCGAATTAGCAGAAGCATTAAAGGATTACCCGAAATATCAGATCAGCGAATCAAATCATAATTATCGTGATACAACTGTTGATTCCGGGGTTGAGGAAACAAAATCATGGATCGAGATCTACAAACCGATATTATTGATCTTTGGCTATATAGTTGGTGTGACAGTCTTAACTGAAGTCGTGAGCGGAACATTTATATGGCATAGATGGATGGGACACTTCATGGCAGGATTCTTTTTGATATTCTCTTTTTTCAAACTACTTAATCTGAAAGGTTTTGCTGAGAGTTACAGTATGTATGATATTGTGGCGAAGAAATGGAAAGGCTGGGGTTATATCTATGCGTTTACCGAGCTGATTTTAGGAATTGCATTTCTAACAGGGTTTAATCCTCTAATTACAAATGCGGTAACTTTTATAGTGATGAGTGTTAGTATAGTTGGAGTTTTGCAAAGTGTATTTAATAAAAGAAAGATCAAATGTGCTTGCCTGGGCGATGTGTTTAATTTACCAATGAGTACCATTACAATTATAGAGGATGCTCTAATGATTGGAATGAGTGCTGTAATGCTGTTAACTTTGTACTAATGACCTTTGCAAAATCAATAGCAAGTTTCTTTTGGAAAATTTTCAAAACACTCTTTGTGAGAAAAAAGGATTGCTGTAAATGAATTTTGTGAGATCCAGATCGAGGAAAAAATTGCCGGGGCAGTATGATTTTCAGGTTTTTATCATACAGTATTTGCTTTTAGGCTATAAG
This sequence comes from Chitinophagaceae bacterium, assembly GCA_044867875.1. Lineage (GTDB taxonomy): Bacteria > Bacteroidota > Bacteroidia > Chitinophagales > Chitinophagaceae > VBAS01. The sequence continues at coordinate 10,990 of JBIOVR010000570.1, read as the reverse complement.
GCTTGAATTTTGCTACAAAATCAATAATCTATAAAAGAATTACAAGATTGTATAAACTTTAAGTTAGGTTGCTTAGTAATTTTGGTAAGGCGAATATGATTCATCAGCAGAAAAATAAGGTCAAAGCAATATTTCTTCTATCTGTTTTTTCTTTAAATACAGTAGTGGGTTTTGCCTGTTCAGTCGGCGCAGATATGGGTTTTAATTCTAAACCTCATCATGGTGAAGAATCAACTGAGGCTGTTGTTCATATTCATCCTGATGGTAAGGAGCATATACATTACGAGAAAAAGAATAGCCAGGACCATAAGAAAACACAGCATCACGATCAGGCGAATAATCATCATAAGTCTAAAGAGGGAAAAGATAATTGTTGCAATGACCAAGTGTTGAAATTTGAGCAACTCGATAAATCCGTTCCCTATTCTTTAAAAATAATTCATCCAACTTTTTTAATAGTTTTCATTGATGCTTTTTACAATGTTGCTCTTCCTACCTCCGACATTGTTAAAAACATTAAACAGTTTGTCCGAAGTTACCATCCGCCTATATCAAGTATTCGCATAGCAATTCAGTCTTTCCAGATTTGATTTAATGTTTTATTGAATCAACGTGGCAATGCCATGTCGTAATTATCATTTAAAACATTAAATCACTTAACATGAAAAAAATAATTTTTGCAGCAGTAGCTTTCTTTGCGGCAGTATTTGTTCAAAAAGGAATTGCCCAGGATAGTACAGAACAACGTCAGTTCTCTCAACTACTCACTCAATATTACCAGCTCAAAGATGCCTTAGTTGCAGGAAATGGAAATAATGCTTCCACTAAAGCACAGGAGTTTATAAAAACGGCAAACAGTATAGACTATAAACTCATTTCCGAAGACAATATCAATGCATTGCTAAAAGATGCTACACCTATTTCAGAAACTAAGGATATTAACAAGCAACGTGAGCATTTTGCTAATCTTTCAAATAATATGGCAACATTGGCCAAGACTGTAAGGCTCACAGGCGATCCCATTTACAAGCAATATTGTCCAATGAAAAAGGCAAACTGGCTTAGTAGTGAAAAAGCAATCAAAAATCCTTACTACGGTAATGCTATGCTCACCTGTGGCAAAGTTGTAGAGACAATAAATCAATAATCATAACTGAGAGTGAAGCCCTGGGATAAATTCCGGGTTACTCATATTATTAAACATTAAAATCAATTAAGATGAAAACATATTTTTCAATATTACTTATGTCAGTTTCTATGGCCTTTGTAGCCTGCAGTAACAATAATTCTAAAGAAACCAGCACGACTAATTCAGAAACTGCATCCGAATCTCCAAAAAGCAATAATGATGTACAAAAAAATACAGGGACGATAAATGATGTTATTACCCACTATCTCCATTTGAAGAATGCTCTTACAAATGATAACGGAAGCGAAGGCGCAGCAGCTGCAAAAGAAATAAATGAGGCCCTTGTAAAAGTTGATGAATCAAGTTTAACTCCTGAACAAAAGAAAATATATACCGATTTGAAGGATGATATAAAAGAACACGCAGAACATATTGGGTCAAATGGGTCGAACATAGAACATCAAAGGGAACATTTCGATCTTTTGAGCAATGATATGATTGATCTTGTTAAAGCCACTGGAAGTTCTCAAACATTATACAAAGACTTTTGTCCAATGTATAACAACAAAAAAGGTGCTTCATGGCTTAGCGAAACAAAAGAGATCAAAAATCCATACTATGGTAAAGAAATGCCAAAGTGCGGCGTAGTAAAAGAAGAGATTAAGGCAAAAGGATGAGGCGACTAAAAAAAATATTGTTAGGTCTGTTGATTGTGTTAGTTCTTATACAGTTTATTCAGCCTGCTCGTAATAAGAGTAGCGAAATATTATCAACACATCTAACAAAAACAACCAACGTTCCTGGAAATGTTCAAAGCATTTTAAAGACCGCTTGTTATGATTGTCACAGTAACAATACAGATTATCCCTGGTATTCACGTATTCAGCCTTTTGGATGGATACTGGCAAGACATATTAGAAACGGGAAGGCAGAACTTAATTTCAATCAGTTTGGTTCGTACTCGTTGAGAAGACAAATAAGCAAACTGAACGGAATTGGAAATAGTGTGAAGGATGGAACAATGCCTTTGAACTCTTATACAATGATCCATAAAAGTGCCCGGCTTTCAAAAGAAGATAAAACATTACTTATTGATTGGGCTGTAAGAACAAAAGACAGTTTAAGCTCGAACAAATAAAAAAGAAGAAAATGAAAAAGATATTTCTCGTCGCTTTAATGATCACTGCATATTTTTTTGCTGATGCTCAGACCAAAGTCATTTATACTTGCCCCATGCATCCTCAGATACAAAAAGACAAGGCTGGTAAATGTCCTATATGTGGAATGACCCTTGTGAAAAAAACGGTGAAAGTTACTCCCCCTAAAGCTGTTCCTAAAAAACAGGAGGATATGAATATGCCGACGAAAGATACCTCTCAAAAAAGGGACATGAAAGACATGAAAAAGGATAGCACACAGGGTATGAAAATGGATAGTATGCAAGACATGAATATGGATAACTTGGATATGGCAAAAGCCAACTTAGTACCAATGAAATTTATTACCAATAATAATCCGCCCCGAACAGTGGTTTACCATTTATATATACGGGATACTATTGTAAACTTCGGTAAAAAACAAAAACGGGCTATTGCTGTGAATGGTCAAATACCTATGCCGACACTTACATTCACTCAAGGCGATACGGCAGAGATATGGGTACATAATGAATTAAATGAAGAAACTTCTTTGCATTGGCATGGTTTGTTTTTACCAAACAAAATGGATGGTGTTCCGTTTTTAACTCAAATGCCTATCAAACCCCACTCAACTTATTTATATAAATATCCTATCGTTCAGCATGGCACCCATTGGTATCATAGCCATAGCAAATTACAGGAACAAATAGGAATGTACGGTGCGTTTATCATGAACAAACGAAAAGAATGGGACATACCTACCATTCCGGTTATGTTAAGCGAATGGACAGATATAAAACCGGAAGAAGTTCATCGAAGCCTTAGGAGCGCAACAGACTGGTTTGCCATTAAAAAAGGATCTACTCAAAGTTTTGCGGAAGCTATTAAGAAAGGTCATTTCAAAACTAAGATCACCAACGAATGGAAACGAATGAACGCTATGGATGTGAGTGACGTGTATTATGACAACTTCTTAATCAACGGGAAAAATCAAAATGAACAGCCTCAATTTAAAGCTGGGGATAAAGTAAGACTCAGGATAGCCAATGGCGGTGCATCCGATTATTTTTGGCTTTCTTACTCGGGCGGCAAAATAATTGTAGTGGCTACTGATGGCAATGATGTAGAGCCTATAGAAGTAGATCGGTTAATAATTGCTGTATCGGAAACCTATGATGTTGTAGTAACCATTCCGGAGAATAAGAGTTATGAATTCCTGGTAACACCTGAGGACCGCACTAAATCAGCATCGTTATGGTTGGGCAGCGGTGAAAAAGTATTTGCCGCCAGACTTCCGAAGTTAAAATATTTCGAGGGCATGAAAATGATGAATGATATGATGGATATGAAAGGAAATATGATCGAAATGGAAGGGATGGAAATGAGTCACCAGGTAATGGACATGAATACCGTAATGTATCCGGAAATAACCGGGCCTGAAAATCCAAAGGATACTATGAAAGCTGGCAATATGCAAAACATGAAAATGAATGGGAAGGAAATGCAGATGGACCATTCTGGTCACAACATGGCTAACATGGATATGAATAACGGAGATATTGTAACGCTTAATTATGGAATGCTGCGAGCCCCTGAAAAAACTGTCTTGCCGGATGGCCCGTGGCGGACATTAAACTTTAGTTTAACTGGCAATATGAACCGCTATGTATGGAGCCTTGATAATAAAGTCGTTTCTGAAAGCGATAAGATTTTAATTAAGAAAGGGGAAAATTTAAGAATAATCCTTTTCAATAACAGTATGATGAGACATCCGATGCATTTACATGGGCACGATTTCAGGCTATTAAATGGTCAGGGTGATTATGCTATTATGAAAAATATCATAGACATTATGCCAATGGAAAGAGATACAATCGAATTCAATGCATCTGAGGCGGGCGGGGACTGGTTCTTCCATTGTCATATTTTATATCATATGATGAGTGGAATGGGCAAAGTTTTCAGTTATGACAATCCGCTTGTTGACAAAACAGATATTAAAAGTGAAAAGGTAGCCAGGCGTGGTTTGAATTCCGATGACCGGCATTTTCACTCGATGGGAAGACTTGGTATTGAAACTAATGGTAGTGATGGTGAGTTTATGCTTGCACAGACACGTTGGAAAGTTAGTACCCTTTGGCATTTAGGATATCACGACATGCATGGTTATGAAAGCGAAACAATGCTTGGGCGGTATTTCGGCAGAATGCAGTGGTGGTTCCCATATGTCGGTTTTGATTATCACTACAAAGAGGAAGGAGGTCCCAAAAATATTTTTGGCAGCGAAGAAAAGAATTTGTTTGGCCAGGTGAGTAATAAAAATAATCGAAGCACAGTAGTTGCAGGTATTGCTTATACATTGCCAACACTTACGATTGCAGACTTTAGAGTTGATGGTGATGGAAAATTACGGTTTCAATTATCAAGGGAGGATATCTCCATCAGCCCGAGATTGCGTTTTAACTGGATGATAAATACTGACAAAGAATACATGGCTGGGTTCAGGTATATAGTTTCAAAATATTTTTCTTTATCTACCCATTATGACAGTGATATGGGCCTTGGTGCAGGCGTTACTATAACATATTAGCATTACAAACAATTATTCCTAATTATAAATCAGGAATTATGAATCATGAACACCACAAAAGCTCGTCAGAGACACATAGCATGCCCAGCAAACAGTATAAAAAACTCTTTGTAATGGCGTTGCTCTCTTTTATCTGTATGTATATACTCATGTATTCAATGGTAGATATTTTTTCAAACGTAATCCCCAATGTAAACCAATTCTTCATGGCAGGACTCATGACCATGCCAATGATCATACTTGAGCTAGCGATAATGAGTAGTATGTACATGAAGAAGAAATTGAATGTAGTAATCCTTGCCGTAAGCTTTATTGCATTAATTGGTTTCTTTTTAGGCATCAGGTATCAGGCATCTGTAGGCGATAAGCAATTTCTAAAATCCATGATTCCGCACCATGCGGCCGCAATTTTGATGGCCGGAAAAGCAAACATAAAAGACCCTGAAATAAAAAAACTGACTGAACAGATTATTTCAAGCCAACAGGCAGAAATTGAACAAATGAAAGCTAAGTTGAAAGAATTGAAAAAGTAATATTTATTTCTTAACCATAAAAACCAGGATTATGAGTCATGAACAAAATCAAGGATTAATTGACACATTGGCAAAATGTGCCGCAGAATGTAATCATTGTGCATCAGCATGTCTTGATGAAAAGGATGTAAAAATGTTAGCTCGCTGTATTAGGCTCGATATTGATTGCGCTGAAATATGCAGCTTGGCGGCATCATTCGTATCAAGAGGATCAGAACATGCAGAACATCTATTGCATGAATGTGCAGAAATATGTAATGAGTGTGCTAAAGAATGCGAAAAGCATAGTCACATGGATCATTGCAAAAAATGTGCAGAGGTTTGCAGAGCTTGCGCTGAGGCTTGTCACTCAGGGGTAGCAGCATGAGTGGATAAGGGTGCGGGAAAGTTCCTGCATCCTTATTTAAAAAACGATTTATTTATCATTTAAATTTAAAAAATATGAACTCCAAAATCAAATTATTAGTTATAGCAATTATGGTTGTAAGCTTTTTTGCAAGTTGTAATAATGATACAACTACAACAAGTGAGAATAAAAAAGACAATTCTACTTCTGAAACTTCCATTGCAGCAAAGGATACTATGAATAACATGGACAATAAGAGTATGGCTAATAATCTAATGACTTCAATGAATTCTATGATGGATAAAATGAAGAATATGAAAATGACTGGCGATTTTGATATTGACTTTGCCAATATGATGATTGAGCATCATCAGACTGCTATTGATATGAGTGAACAAGAAGTCAGTTCAGGCAAGGATGATAAAATAAAAAGTATGGCTCAAAACATCATTACTTCACAAAAGGAAGAAATAATCAAACTCCGTGATTTTGTAAAAACTTACAAGGCTTCCGGAATGAAACATGGTGAAGGAGAATTGCAAAAATCAATGTCGGACATGGAGAGCAAGATGAAGAACATGCAAACAACCGGCGATATGGATAAAGATTTTGCTATGATGATGATTGAGCATCATGAAAGCGCAGTATCAATGTCGAAAAAACAACTAACTAATGGAATGAGCGAGAAGCTGAAACAAATGGCCCGCAAAATGATTACAGACCAGAATAAAGAGATCAAGGAGTTTAAAGCCTGGTTAGATAGTAAAAAATAGAATAATAATTTAAACCAGACTTAATTAATAATCGCTTTTGCAGGTATAAAGGATATAGACGAGAATTAAAGCACCAATTATTGAAAGAATAATTGGTTTAGACCTTTTGTAGCTTCTTGTTTTATAAATATCGTACAAGATGCTAAAGAGAACAATGGCAAGACCAATAAAAAGTAGTATTCTGAACGTAGAAAAATTGATATGTACATTACTGTTGCAGCTAAAATCATACCCAGTAAAACTTATTGATCAATAAGAATCAAATTCTGGCTATGCTCTTAATGATTTAAGTCATAGATTCTTGTGACCTGTATCAGAAAAATATCAAGCAAACTGTAACATCTTTGACATATGTAAAACATTTTAGTTATAGTTTTGTATTATAACATGAAGAAATTTGTTGTAGCCATATTAGCCATTCTATATTTAGGTACTTCGGTAAGTGCCACAATTCATCTTCATTATTGCATGGGTAAGCTTGTCGATTGGAGCTTGTGGCATAATGATAGTTCAAAATGCGGCACTTGCGGAATGGAAAAAGGTCACAAGACAACTGATGACGGTTGCTGCAAAGATGAATACAAATACGTAAAGAATACGACCGATCAAAAAACCACAGAGTACACAATTCAGACACTTCAAGTTTTAGCAACTTCCACATCATCTTTTTATAATAATGAACTTGATCATTTTTATAATACATCTCAAAATTGCCCTACCAACCACGCACCTCCTATAAATAATGGTGTAGGAATTCTTATCCGCAACTGCGTTTTCCGTCTTTAAGGTTTGTAAGTCCATTGAAGCCGGGCAATAATACATTGCCGGGCTATAAGCATTTGTATTACATTTTTAATATTCAAATTATTTATATGAAAAAGTTTATGATGCTGTTGATAGCAGCTTTATCTATCAGTACTGTTTCTGTGTTTGCCCAGGAGAAAGCAGGCAAAAAAGATACAACTCAACATTCGGTTTTGTATTCCTGCACCATGCATCCAAATGTAACAAGCGATAAACCAGGTAAGTGTCCAGAATGCGGTATGGATTTATCTCTTTCCAAAAAAGAAGATATGAAAAAACAGGTAACTAAAACTTATACCTGCCCTGTCCATTTGGATGTTGTCAAGCATGACCCCGGTAAATGTCCACAGTGCGGAAGAAAACTTAATCTTTCCCCCAAAGAGCAGATGAAAGCAGAAGTAGTGAAGTTATATACATGCCCTATGCATCCGGAAGTAGCGCTTGATAAAGAAGGTAAATGCCCAAAATGCGGAATGGTTTTAAAGGAGAAGAAGACTGATAATTCAAGCCATAAAAATTAATTTTTCTTGTAACACAATTGATAGTTACATAAAGCTAAAAACATGGTCCGTATATTAATTCAGCTGGCCCTCCGCAACAGACTTATCGTCCTGCTTTTTGCAGGTGGCCTGTTTGTGTGGGGCCTTTATTCCATTCGGCAAAATCCCATTGATGCAATTCCAGATTTGTCAGAAAACCAGGTGATCGTTTTTACTGAATGGATGGGCCGCAGCCCTCAAGTGATAGAAGACCAGGTAACATATCCATTGGTAAGTAACCTGCAGGGTATTCCGAAAATCAAAAACATTCGAGGCACTTCTATGTTCGGGATGAGTTTTGTATATGTGATTTTTGAAGACAATGTAGACATCTATTGGGCAAGAACAAGAGTGTTGGAAAGATTGAATTATGCACAACGTTTATTGCCACAAGAAATAACTCCAACGTTGGGACCTGATGGCACAGGTGTAGGCCATATTTTCTGGTATCATTTGAATGCACCTAAAATGGATTTGGGTGAACAAAGGGCCTTGCAGGATTGGTATATAAAGTTTGCACTACAAACAGTGCCTGGTGTCGCTGAAGTGGCATCGTTTGGAGGATTTGAAAAACAATATCAATTAGTAGTTGACCCGGTAAAGTTACAGTTCTATAACATTTCTCTGATGGACGTCATGAATAAAGTAAAAGCAAATAACAATGATGTTGGCGGAAGAAAGTTTGAAATGGCGGATATGGCTTATATCATTCGTGGTTTGGGTTATATCAAAAACAAAGATGATGTGGAGAATATTGCTTTGGGGAACTATAGTGGAATACCAGTACGTGTAAAAGATATTGGTAGTGTTCAAATGGGGGGTGACTTACGTCTTGGCATTTTTGATATGGATGGAAAAGGAGAAGTGGTAGGAGGAATTGTTGTAATGCGCTACAATGAAAATGCTGACAATGTAATTGAATCTGTAAAAAAGAAAATGAAAGAAGTGGAAAAAGGATTGCCGGAGGGAGTTACTTTTAAAACCTCGTATGACAGGAGTACTTTAATTCAGGAAGCAATTGAATCAGTAAAAGGAACATTGATTGAAGAAATGATTGCTGTATCTCTTGTCGTTCTCATTTTTCTTTTTCACTGGCGAAGCGCTGTAATTATTCTTATCCAATTACCTATTTCCGTTGCTGCGGGTTTTATTTTCCTGGAAATGTTTGGCATCTCGTCTAACATCATGTCATTAACTGGTATTGCACTGGCAATCGGTGTAGTGGTGGATGATGGTATTGTTATGGTGGAAAATGCTTACCGGCATATCAGCGAAGCACAAATAAACAAAACAAACACACCTGATAAAGTATAATTATGGCAAATTGGTTTAAACGAAATAAGGATCCTTTAACGGAAGAAGAACGAATGGAGATTATTGAAAAATCTTCCAAACAGGTAGGGCCTGGGGTGTTTTATTCAACCATCATCGTTATTACTTCGTTTCTTCCGGTATTCCTTTTAACAGGCATGGAAGGAAAACTTTTTAGTCCTCTCGCATGGACAAAAACATTTATTCTTCTGATTGATGCATTCCTGGCAATCACTTTGACACCTGTTTTGATCTCCTTTTTTCTGAAAGGAAGAAAGTTGAAGCCTGAAAGTGCAAATCCAATAACAAGAACACTGGAAAGAATATATACACCTATTTTGAAATGGTGTTTAAAATGGCGAAAAACAATTATCGGTATCAACATTATTGCATTGGCTGTCGGTGTGATTATGATGACACGTCTCGGTTCTGAGTTTATGCCCCCATTAGATGAGGGTTCGTTATTATTCATGCCGGTTACTCTGCCAGATGTTTCTAATTCCGAGGCAAAAAGATTATTACAGGTGCAGGATAGATTGATTCGTTCTGTTCCAGAGGTTGCTCATGTGCTTGGTAAAGCTGGTAGAGCAAATACAGCAACCGACAATTCACCCATCAGCATGATTGAAACCATTGTTTTATTAAAGCCAAAAAAAGAATGGCGCAAAGGAATGAACAAGGACGATATTATTAATGAACTGAATTCAAAACTACAGATACCTGGCGTCACTAATGGATGGACACAGCCAATTATTAATCGCATCAACATGCTTTCTACAGGCGTCCGTACTGATGTGGGTCTGAAAGTGTACGGACAAAATTTAGATACGATCTATGCTTTTGCTCAAACGCTCAAAAAACAGTTAGAAGGAATTGATGGGATCAAAGATTTATATGTTGAACCAATTACCGGCGGAAAATATATTGATATTTTGATCAAGCGGGATGAGATTGGGAGATATGGATTAAGTGTAGATGATGTAAACACTGTTATTGAAAGCGCGTTGGGAGGAATGAAACTTACCACTACCATTGAAGGACGTCAACGCTTTTCGGTGAATGCTCGGTATGGCCAGGATTTTCGCAACAATCTTGAAGAATTAAAAAGATTGCAGGTACAGACGATGAGTTTTGGTCCGATTCCATTGGAAGCCGTTGCAGATATTAAACTGAATGACGGGCCGCCGATGATCAATTCTGAAAACGCAATGTTACGGGGTACAGTATTGTTTAATGTGAGAGAAAGAGATTTGGGCAGTACTGTTAAGGAAGCACAGCAGAAGCTAAATCAGATGATAACCAAATTGCCCAAAGGATATTTTCTTGAATGGAGCGGACAATGGGAAAACCAGATAAGAGCTAATCGAACATTAAAACTGATAATGCCAATTGTGTTGGTCATTATTTTTTTGGTTTTATATTTTACTTATCACTCATTTAAGGAATCACTTATTACGATGATCACTGTGCCGTTTGCATTGATAGGTGGAGTGTTCATGGTTTATTTCTATGGTGTGAATTTGTCAGTCGCTGTTGCAGTTGGATTCATCGCTTTGTTTGGTATGGCTATCGAAACAGCTATGCTTATGACGATCTATCTGAATGAAGCTATGCAGAATATGGTGGCTAAATATGGCAATTCAAAAACGACATTGACTCCTGCTATCATCCGTGAATTTGTTATACAGGGAGCGGCAAAACGGCTTCGCCCAAAATTGATGACCGTATCTGTTGGTCTGTTTGGTTTGATCCCGATCCTATGGGCCACAGGAGTTGGAAGTGATATTATGAGACCAATCACCATTCCATTGATTGGAGGAACCATC
>JBIOVR010000569.1:0-4712 GCA_044867875.1 Chitinophagaceae bacterium | reverse complement strand
GGAATGTTACTTGAAAAAAAATCACTTCGGCGACAATATAAATCATGGCTGCTTATAATCCCGAATTCGGCACTAATCTTTATCAATGCATCAGGGTTTAATGCGGTGAATACTGGCGGCTCGGATGAATCTGATACTCAAAGTGAAAAGAAAAGTTCGTTAATTGGAAGTTTAACATCACCTCCCAACGATGGATCAATACAAAAAGCTTCCTTCCTTCCCTTTTTAAAAGACGTTGCGTGGTGGCCCGATCCATTATTAAAAGAGAAAGTTGAAGTATTGAAGGAAATAAATGACAGTTTAAAAACTGAAAATACAATGCTGCGACAAAATGTTAATGGTTTGGGTAAAACGGATTCATTAGCAATAAAAGAAAGCAATAATAAAATAGCAAGCTTGGAAACACAGATAGCCGCATTACAATTGGAAAACACAACTCTAAAGACAGGAAATATTAATAACTCAGATCTTACTACAACAATTGAAAAACTGAACGCTAACATTAATTCTCTTCATAAACAACTAAATGATAAAGATGCACAATTTAAAACCTGTAATGTCCAATTGCAACAAGCAAAGAATGACCTGACAGCAACAAATGCAAAGCTAAATGATTGTTTAAAGAGAGGTGGCTCTAGTGATGAACTCAATAACAGGATAAATTCTCTCAATACCCAGTTTGATCAAAATAAAAAGAATTTAAACGTCTGTGAAAACAAATTGACAAATGCTGAAAACACCATTAAATCATTAACCACCCAGTTGAAAAATTGCAACACCAAACCAGGTGATCCTGATGACTCACCAGTTGTGCTTAATCTGCAAGACAAAGTAAGATCATTGGAAAAAGATCTTAGCAATGTAAGGTCACAATTAAGCAAATGCGAGGGATCCTTAGCAAACAGTGGAAACAATACAAACCTACAAAATCAGGTAAACGATTTGCAGGGCAAGCTTAATAATTGCGAAGGACAGCTTGAAAAATATAACTCAATGCTTAACAATTTTAAATCAAGCCTGGGGCAGTGTAATAGCCAGTTAAGATCAGTGAGAGATAGTCTTTCAAGTTGTCAAAAGAAAGGGCAGGTTATCAGAACTGTCCCAAAACCTAATTAGGCTGCACAAAGAAAAATTCAGTAGCCGATGGTGTGATTAGTTTATTTTTTCACAGTCTCCCACTCCTTCCTTCCCAACCCAGCAAATACATGTCTTTCGCTGTGGTAAGATGAACGGACAAGCGGGCCGCTTTCTACATAATCTAACCCGAGTTTGTAACCGATCTCACGGTATTCAGCAAATTCATCAGGATGTACAAAACGATGAACAGGTAAATGTTTTTTTGTAGGTTGTAAATATTGTCCGAGAGTTATTACATCACAACCATTATCACGCAGGTCGGTCATTGTTTGTATCACTTCTTCTCTTGCTTCACCAAGCCCCAGCATGATACCACTCTTTGTTCTCATACCGCCTTGCTTTAAGATCTTTATCACCTCCATGCTGCGCCAATACTTGGCCTGTATGCGTACCTGTCTTGTTAACCTTTCTACTGTTTCTATATTATGCGAAACAACTTCAGGAGCTGCATCAATAATGCGCTGGATGTTTTCCTGCTCGCCTTTAAAATCAGGTATCAGTGTTTCAAGCGTTGTATCGGGGTTCAAAGCTTTGACTGCTTTGATGGTATTGTACCAGATAATAGATCCGCCATCTTTTATTTCATCCCGGTCAACGGAAGTAATGACCGCATGTTTCACTTTCATTAAATGAATGGCTTCAGCTACACGCTGTGGTTCATCCCAATCAACCGGCTCAGGGCGGCCTGTAGCGACAGCACAGAATCCGCAGCTTCTTGTACAGATATTCCCAAGGATCATGAATGTGGCGGTGCCTGCCCCCCAGCATTCGCCCATATTAGGACAATTGCCACTTTCACAAATTGTATGAAGCTTATGTGTATCAACAAGGCTTCTGACATGTTTATATTCTTCGCCAATGGGAAGCTTTACACGAAGCCAATCTGGTTTCTTCTGCCTGGGTTCTGATGCTATTGGAAGTTCTGTCATTTCTTATGTTGAATAAAATTACCGATATCCCGATATTCATCGGGATGCTGCAAAAAAAGCCGAAACAATTGATGCAGCAAAAGAGTGCGACGCAACGGAAGCTTAATAGCAGCAACTTAGCTGGTACACAATTATCCTGCAAAAATAAAGCTATTACTTTCGGCGACCAAAGATCATAGCGATATGTCCCTGGTAAAAGAATTGTTTATCTTTTTGAGAAAGCATGATTGGAATGTCGCCAGAATAGTATTCGGCACTGACACCAACTTCAATTGCCGAAACAACCTCGTTGTATCTGCCAAAGTCAAAACGAAGACCTGTTTTTGCAAATGCCCCGGGTTTTAGTTTCATTTCACCCCATCCCATGCCAAGACCGCCACTGCCGATTATAAACCCAAATTTGAACAGAGAATCTGTTTCAGGAGAATATTTAATTGTTTTGTTACTGCCATTATCTTCAACCTCGATATAATAAGGACGCAGTAAACCTAATGACAAGCCACCTTTATAAACCATACTGACGGCTACACCATTCTTATTTCCTTTTTGCCCAAGAAAGCGATGGCCACCGAAGCCGAGTTGGACTGAATAAAAATTATTGATCTTGCCATACACATAAGGACTACCAAATGAAAAGCCGCCGGTACCATTTGGCAGTTTATCTTCTTTAGGGTGTTTTATCTCGTTAAACTCAATGCCATACACCGTTCCATTCCTTTGCGTTTTCTTTTTACCTCTTTCATAAAAGGCTCCATATCCATTTGTCCGTAATTGTATACCCCAAATACTTTGTGATGAATAAACGAGAACACCTTCTTCTTCCTGGCGGGTCATTTCAGTTGCCTTCTTTGCCTTTTCCTGCCTGCGTACCTGTTTTTTTGTTTGTTTTTTTGGAACTTCCTGTGCTAATAAAGATGAACCTAAGGAAAACAAGAATGCAATAATGAATAGTTTTTTCAAGGGAAAATATTTTAAACTAAGAGAGCTATGTAATTAATTCTGTCCCGACTTCTTTTACTCTTAGTATTGTTTATAACGTAAATTTAGGGCAAAAAAATATAATGACCTCAACAGTAGTTTATAATGGCGAGTTAAGAACCACATGTACCCATTTGCGTAGTGCCAATAGTTTTGAAACAGACGCCCCGGTTGATAATAATGGTAAAGGCGAAAGATTTTCACCGACCGATCTTATGGCAACATCCCTGGCAACCTGCATGATAACCGTAATGAGTATAAAAGCAAGAACAATGGGTTTTGATCTGACTGGTGTTAAGATAGATGTATTAAAGATCATGAAAGCTGAGCCGCGTCGTGTAGGGGGTATCGAATTGACCTTTCATATTCCCGATAGCTTACTTGATACAGATGAAAAAACAAAAACGATCTTGAAAAATACAGGAATGACATGTCCTGTTGCGTTGAGTATGCATCCGGATATTGAGCAGAAAGTGAATTGGGGAGCCTGGAGTTAGCTGGAAGAAAATCAGCCTTTTTCTCGTAGTATTTCTTAGGAACGAGATGCTTTTATGGGATATAAATTATGGTATAAATACATGAATATAGCAGGTGAATTCGCTTTTGAAGTATAAACTCTGGCATCTACTTTTAAGTTCAAATTAATACCTATGAAGACAAGAATAGTACTTTTTATACTGATGATTATGGTGCTTTCATCATGTTTAAGAGCCCTTACTCCAGACCAGGCTGCTAATGGAAGTTATAAGAAATGTCACCCAATGCGGTAATCAGCTGCTTTTGAGAAGTGCATTTCCTACGGCGCAATCCAGACATCTTTTTTTACTGCAGTATTCATTCTTTAATTCGATCAATGCCTGTGAATCATGGGCATTTTTATTTTTCAGGCCGGCTTGTTCAAACCCTTTTGTTATTGAATTTGATTCCGCCGTTATTTCTTCCAGCCACTGCACTGCTTTATCCTTAAATTTTTGTTCCTTATTAAAATGTCCATAAGCAAACAGCACCGTGCATACTGTATTGATCATAATATTATCGACCATACCTGTACCAAGATTTTTCTTTTTAAATGGAGACTGCTCATCAAAACGATAATGATAATGCCAGTAATCGTTGGCGGTTACATCCAGCCATTTCTTGACATCCTTTACAGAATTCGATTCTTTGATCTTAGAGAACAAATGTTCTGATTGATGGATGAGCATAGCTAATTGCGCCAACCTGATAGTAGGAAAGTTTCCGGGTCTCATTCTAAGGAAGAAAGGTGTATAATTATTTTGCCTGAGTTTGTATTTGCCTTTATAGAATCCATATTCTTTTTGTAACATGATGGGATAATCTTCATTGAACTTTTCATTCAACAAATTTGATTGTCCCATTAACAAAGCTTCTAATTGATGGATCTGATTTTTATGCTTTGCCAATATATTTACCGAGATGCTGCGAGCCATTGCTTCAAAAGCATCTGCATTTATTTTTATTCCGAAGTTTCTTGCCAATAACCACCAGAATGTTTCTTCCCAATGATGGTTGTTTTCATCTAGATATGTTTTGACAATGGCAGATTTCCTTATTAGTCTTTCCGCCAGCAATCTTTCTTTCCAACTTTGCCATACAATTGGTTTTACTGATGAAATAGATTTTTCACAAGGAATAAAGCCTTGCGCA
>JBIOVR010000568.1:0-7029 GCA_044867875.1 Chitinophagaceae bacterium | reverse complement strand
ATTATACCAGTTGATGATGCATAGCAATTCTGCCCAAATAATATCTATCGTGTGGTTTTGTCTTACATGTACAAACTCATGACGAACGATCTCACGCAGTTCATCTTCGGTGTGAAGATTGGAATTGATAAAAACTGATTTTCCAAAAGAGAATGGAATAATGCTTTCGTCAACCTGGTAAATTTTTATTCCATCTTCAGAAATTAATTTTGACCTGTTCCGGATACGGATAAATGAAATGTAACGAACAATAAAACGGAGCAGCAGAATTCCAGCTCCAATCATTAGAGCAAAAGCTGTCAAATCCCACTTATCATATGTTGTTGACCAAATCGGCACAGGACAATGAGATGCTTCTTCAAGTGCGATTGTGTATTGGTGAACAGAGGGAATAAATTGAATAAGCCCATTATTAGTGCCACTGTTGTTTCCCAGTATTGTAGAAATATTTATAAATGGAATAAAGAATGAGAGTAACGTGTATGCTAATAAATACAACCTATTTGAATTATAGAAGGTAAGTCTTCGTAAAATGAATTGATAAAATAACCACACAATTGCGAGGCTTATCGATAACTTAACGAGGTATTGAATAAGTAAAGACATAAAATGACTTTGATTAAAATCTACTGCCCTTTTTCGATCATGTTTATAATTTCTTTCAGTTCTTTTGCCGATAGTTTTTTCTGTTCAACAAAGAAGTTCACCATCTCTTTATAAGAGTTATCAAAATATTCTTTCACTACTTTACCCATGAATTTCTTTTTATAATCAGCTTCTGTGACAATTGGCTTATATAAATAGGCGTTGCCTACAAGACGACTACTGAGGTAGCCTTTCTTTTCGAGATTCTTGATAGTAGAGGCGACGGTTGTATAAGGGATGGCCTCATCAAGATGTTCAATAAAGGCTTTTACATTGCCTTCACCAGTACGCCATACGGCTTGCATAGTTTCTTCTTCAACATGAGTTAGCGGTTCCATATCTACGAAATTTTCGTAAAGCTACGGAAGTTTCGTAGTCGGCCAAATTTATTTTGCCTATTTATAAAAATTAACAAGTGAAATTACAGATGGCTTATTCGGGATTAACGAATATCACAGTTGTGTTTCCCTCAAACAGATCATGTACGGAAGCTTTTTCTTGCAGACCGATAGATCTTAATTCCTCAGCAAAATTTTTACGAGTAATCACTGCTGCTTTATTCTGAAGCATAAAGGTTTTTAATGAATCCAGGTTTTTGAATACGGGAACTCTTTCCGGTAAATAGTAAGTGTAGGAGGGATGAAAGATCTGGTAGCTGACTATCTTGTCATATTTTTTTACCAGGTCAATCGTTTTTGACATCGGGTTTTGTTTGTAAATGGTTGGATAGAGCCAGTTAAACATTATTATATGAAACAAAGAATAAAAAGTAAAAATGCTGATCACCGCTTTCCTAAAATTCTTTTTAATCATAAAATAGAATGCGATGATTGCTGCGATAGTAAGTATTAAAAGAAATGCAGCAATGTTCTCCATGCCAGCTGTATTTACTTCTTTCTTTATTCCTAAATAAGCTACAATTGGTAAAGCAATATTTATTACAAGAAGTATAATAAAAGGGTAGAGGCGGGCTTTATTTTCTTCCCATGCTTTGTTTATAAAATTGCCAAGCAATATTGCTACAAAAGCATAACATGGCATTGCATAGTTTGGAAGTTTGGTGCTGCTAATGCAGTAAAACACAACAAAAATTCCAACAACAGAAAGTGCAAGTCTTAAAAAAGAATTGTTGAAATTTGTTTTGAACTTTTTAAACGATTCTCCAATAAAAATGGATGCTGGTAACAGTCCTAATAAAATTATTATAGGTACAATTATAAAAGGTCCACCATGTCCTTCCATTGGTTCAGAAAAGCGACCAAAATTGTGTTGAAGGAAGAACCCCTTTGTCCATTCGCCATTTGTTTCTTTATAAACAAGTAAATACCATGGAAGGGCGACAGCACACATGATGCTCCCTGCAACAAGTATTTTCCATGAAAGAATTTCTTTCCATCTTTTTTCCCAAATCAGCCATATTAAGATTGCAGCACCGGGCAATGCGATCGCCACGGGTCCTTTAGCCAACGTTCCTAATCCCATTGTGATGGCACAAAGCCATAGCCAGTAATTTCTTTTCTCTATAAAAAATAAATAAGCAGTAAAAATCGAAGCGGTATTTAGAAAGATCAAATAAGGATCAGGCACGGACATTCGAAATTCAAAAAGAAAATGTGATGAGGCAAGTAGAACAAGAGATGTTATGAATGCCTGTCTTGGTGAAGAATATTTTTTTACGAAGAAATAAGTAATGAAAATTGTAAGTACTCCAAACACCGCTGAGAAAAATCTTGCTCCCCATTCAGTAACTCCGAAAATTTTAAAGCCACCAAACATGAAATAATAATGCAGCGGCGGTTTTAATGTTCTCAATCCTCCATTAAATGTGGGAACGATCCAATCGCCACGTTCATACATTTCCCTTGCACATTCAGCGTTTCTAACTTCATCGTAGATCCATAAAGGAGTTTTACCAAGACCAGGAAATAAAAGCAATGCAGATAAGCCGAATAATATCCAGAAATATTTTTGATTGTTTTGCTGCACAGAAGATGTTAGGTTCTTTCAAAGGTAATTATCAATTCCTCAATCGTCTTTCAATGGATCATGATAAATAAAATATACACCCCAAACCGATGAAAGTAAATTAGAGAAATAAAATAATACGCTTATTACTACAGCAACATGTGGATCAATTCCAAAATATGTGGCACCATTTTGAAAAACAATTTCTCTAACTCCTAAGCCACCGCCTAATGAAATAGGAATAACTGATATTACGGCTGCCACTAGGAAAATGAATATCCACTCACTTTGATGAAGCGGAAGATGAAGCGCAATCAGAATACAATAGACACAAACAACCTGGAAAATTTGTACCGCTATTCCCCAAAAAAATGTTGGCCAAAAACCCGGAATAAAATCTTTGAATATATATTTGACCACAGCATAAAGCGCCACGACTGACAAAACGGAGCCGCTTATTAATATGATATCATAAAGCTGCTTGTCTAAAACTATTACTCCATAAATAGAAAGTATCAATCCGAGGGCAAGTAAACCGCTAAAGCGATCAAGCAAAACAGCGGCTGTTATTTTTTTATAACCTACGTTATATTTTCTTGTTAGCAAAACAACCTTGTACGCATCGCCGCTGATAGCGCCGGGCAGAAACAAATTATAAAACATCCCAAGCCAATAAAGTTTCAGATTTGTTTTTTGTGAAAGATAAATACCAATGTTTTTGAAATAAATATTCAGCCTGAATGAGGCAAGGAATTTTGAAAATGCAAATGCCAGAACTGATAAGAACAGCCACCACCAATCGGCCTGCATCACCGCATCTTTTGCTTTTGTAAAATCTATTTTGCGGGAAATATACCAGAAGCAGAGAATAGTAACTGCGATCTTAAGCAGCAACTTCAGCACCTTCTTTGTTTGAGATTCTTTCTTAATAACCGCTTCTGTCATTTATTTTTCCGTTTCAGAAAAGGTTGGATAATTTTAGGGTTAAAACTTATCAAACCGGGTGCAAGTAAATTCAAAATGATGACAAAAAAAATTATCCTTTTATCACTGGTTATCGCTTCCCATTTTCATAGTCTAAGCCAGGAAAAACCACTAACGAAGGGCCTGAAGATTTCTAAGTCAGTTAAAATAAAAAAGCAAACGTATAAGTTAGATGCACCAACTTCTATGGATGGTGCTTTAATAGTAATAGAGGGAAATAACATTACTGTCGATTTTAATAACGCCGTTTTGAAGGGCAGTAATATTAAAAAGAACCCCGATGAATTTTTTGGTGTCGCTATTCTAATAAGATCAGGAAGCAATATCATGATCAAAAATTTAAAAGCAAGAGGTTATAAGATTGCATTGATGGCGAAAGGCATAACTAATCTTACAATCGAGAATTGTGACTTCAGTTATAATTATCGCCAGCATTTGAACAGCACGCAGGAAAAGGAAGATATATCTGATTGGCTTAGCCATCATCAAAATGAAAAAGATGAATGGCTGCGTTATGGCGCTGGCATGTATTTGCGGAATTGCGAATCAACAATAATTAAAAACACAAAAGTTACCGACGGACAGAACGCATTGATGATGACAAATTGTAATAAAGGGAAAATTTATAACAATGATTTTTCATTTAATTCTGGATTAGGGATTGCCTTGTATAGAAGCAGTTTTAATACGATCGCTTATAATAAGATCAACTTTAATGTTCGGGGTTATAGCGATGGAGTTTATAATCGGGGTCAGGATAGTGCTGGAATTTTGGTATATGAACAAAGTAATAATAACCTTTTCTATAAAAATTCGGTGACACATGGTGGAGACGGCTTTTTTCTTTGGGCCGGGCAAACAACAATGGACAGTGGCAAAGGCGGTTGTAATGATAATGTTTTACACGGCAATGATTTTTCTTATGCACCTACCAATGGGATTGAGGTGACTTTTAGCAGAAATATAATTTCAGGTAACAGGATATTTGAATGTGATCATGGTATCTGGGGAGGTTATAGTTACAATACTGTAATTGCAGGAAATCAATTTCGTCAAAATAGGATCGCAATTGCTATTGAACACGGGCAGGAAAATGAGATCCATCATAATATTTTTCATGAGAATAAAGAAGCGATCAGGCTCTGGGGAAGAAAAGAACAACCTGCTGATTGGGGCTATGCAAAAAACCGTGACACACGAAGCAGAAATTATGCGATCGTTAATAATAATTTTAACAATAACCTGGTTGTAATGAACATTACCAGAAGTGAAAAGATAAATGTGTTTGAGAATATTTATGATGAATATGAAACGCTTTTTAAAACCGATTCCACTGTTACCGGATTCGATACCACATTTAATGAAGAAATATCTCAGAAGTTTAATGAAGATACCACTGAATTTGTTCCTGATATCCCATCGCCGAAAAATGCATTTGCCGGTAACTCGGTATTAGCAGGAAGAAAAAATATCATGATGACGGAATGGGGACCTTATGATTTTCGCAGCCCCATCATTTGGAATACGAATCCAACAGATACAACCGGCTTAATGAAATTTGATCTGTTAGGACCAAAAGGGGAATGGAAGATCAAAAGATTTAAAGGAGTTAAAGACATCTCTTTAATGAATGGAACATTTCCTGCTACGATCACTGCCGTAAAAACTGTTGATACCCGAACAGATATTTTAATCGAGCTTGAATACATCGGATCCGCAATTACTACAACTTTGGGAGAAAATATTGCAGCAGGCAAATCTTATACTTTTTCATTCAAAAAATTTTTTCAACCAATAGACTTCGATGTTCTGTGGTATGCTTATGATTTTAAAATGCATGATCCAATTAAAACAGGACTGATCTTTCCACCGACTGCAAAATTTGCTCCTATAAAAAATGAAAAAACAACTAAGCTTGATTATGCATTGTGGGGTGGAATAAAAACCGATGGAGTCGATCACCCTCAATTTGTTACTACAGCTAGTGGTTCGGCAACTTTTGAAAAAGGTATCTATGAATTAGGAGTTACATGGGATGATGCAGTTCGAGTGTATGTGGATGGTAAATTAGTGATCAACGAATGGAATCCATCCTTATATAAATTTGATGAATCACCGCATAAAACAATAAGGCTTGCTTTAGATGGCAAACATGATTTTACTGTCGAGCATGTTGAGATCGGAGGGTTTGCCACTCTTAGTTTGAAGATCAAAAAGCTTTAATGCGGCTCACCTGCTATTGGCATCATTCATCCTGATCTTCCTTCCTTTGAATTTTTTACCGTCAATTGAACGTATCATTTGACTAGCAGCTTTTTTATCTATTTCAATCCAGCTATTCATTTCTTTCATGTCAATTCTGCCAAGAACTTCTTTTTGGAGTTCACTCATGTCGAGAATGAATTGTAAAAAGCTTGCTTTGTAAAACCCATCTTTTGTTCCAAGATTCACAAACAGTCTTGCGAAGTCATTGCCACCACTGAATTTTCTTCCCCTTGTATCACGATTTACTTCTCTTTCTCTTGTGCCATTCTCCCTTCTTGGTTCTCTCATTCTATCGCGGACGCCTTCTCTCGTGTTCAAATCCTCTGCATTCTCATAGTATTTAAGAAAACGATCAAACTCCATTGCTGCCACTCTTTTCAAAATTTCTTCTTTCGTTACCTCTGCAAATTTTTCCTGTAATGCAGGTAAATATGTTTCATAATCACCATGGCTGATATCAGTTTTCATCAATTTATCCATGCAGGAAGAAAACTGTTTACGGCAAACATCTTTACCCGATGGTATATCGACTTTGTGAAAAGGAACCTGCACCAGTCTTTCAATTTGTTTTATTCTTCCTACTTCGCGGCTGCTTACAATGCTCATACAAACTCCTGTCTTGCCTGCACGACCGGTTCTTCCGCTGCGATGTGTGTATACTTCAATATCGTCAGGCAATTCAAAGTTGATAACATGGGTGATACCTTGTACATCAATTCCTCTTGCCGCAACATCTGTTGCTATTAATAATTGTAAAGTCTTTTCACGAAACTCACCCATCACCTTATCACGTTGCCCTTGCGTCAGGTCGCCGTGTAATGCATCAATATCGTAACCTTCTCTTGTTAATTTTTCAGCGATCTTTTGTGCATCGGCTTTTGTTCTTGTAAAGATCAGGCCATAAATGCCGGGATTGAAATCGATCAGACGCTTCAATGCTTCATAGCGATGATGAGACGAGACAACATAATATTGATGATCAATATTTTTACTTGCCGTATTCATTTTGCCAACCGTGATCTCCACCGGGGTCTTCATGTATTTCTTACTCACCCTTTTTATTTCTGCAGGCATGGTAGCGCTGAAGAGCCAAGTGCTTTCACGATTAGGTGTGTTCTTTAAAATAAATTCAATGTCATCCTGGAAACCCATATTCAGCATTTCATCTGC
>JBIOVR010000567.1:0-12476 GCA_044867875.1 Chitinophagaceae bacterium | reverse complement strand
ATCAACACAACACTTTCAAAAAACAACATCAATATCCTTGGTCAGTATTTAAAAACCAATGATGAGATCGGTTACGTAGTGCTTGATGTTGACCGGCAACTTTCGTCAAAAGCATTACAACTGCTTAAAGAAGTGAAACAAACGATCAAGGTGAGAATGTTATATTAATAGCAACTTCAGTTTTCATGGCATCGCCTGTTGCGTCGCAATCACTTCATCGTCCCGTTTTCAATCGTGCAATGAAGTTTTCCTATAGTTATCGCCATCTTTGTAATACAGAAAATGATATATTAAATTGCACATATGTCAAATGAATTGATCAATAATCTCCTGGATGCTCTTAACCTTTCGCCGGATAATGTACCTCTTCGTTTACAAGTGGCGGACCTGATGCTTAAGGAAAAAATGTATGCTGAATCAGCAGCACAATACCAGCAAATACTTGAAAAAAGTTATGGTAATACAAAAGCTCAACTAGGATTAGCCACCTGTTATTTTTACCTGCAAAAGAATTCCGCAGCTATCATTATTTACGAACAGCTTCAGCAATTCCTTTCATTGGATGACCAGGTTCGGTATATAAAATGCCTGATCCGGGAAAATTCCATTCAGCAAGCAATCAATTTATATCAACAACTGATTGCACTCCATCCTGAATTTAAGGATGATGAAATAGATGCGCAATTAAGAATGCCTTCTGCCACTGCTGACAGTGACGATGACTGGAATGAAGATGAGGACTATTTTATGGAAAAGCCATCCATAAAGTTTGAAGATGTTGGCGGAATGAAAAGAATTAAAGAAGAAATTTCAATAAAGATCATTCAGCCGTTACAAAATCCCGATCTCTACAAAGCTTTTGGTAAAAAGATCGGTGGAGGTATTTTGCTTTATGGGCCTCCGGGTTGCGGTAAAACTTTTATTGCAAAAGCAACAGCCGGGGAGATCAATGCGAAATTTATAAATATCGGCTTGCATGATATACTGGATATGTGGATGGGGAATAGTGAAAAAAATCTTCATGGGATCTTTGAAATGGCTCGTCAGAATACGCCTTGTGTTTTGTTCTTTGATGAAGTAGATGCAATGGGAGCCAGCCGCAGTGATATGAAGCAATCAGGAATGAGGCATGTGATCAATCAATTTCTTGCAGAAATGGATGGAGTGGACAGTAATAATGATGGTGTATTGATACTTGCTGCAACAAATGCACCATGGAGTGTTGATGGAGCATTCAGAAGACCGGGCCGCTTCGACCGGATAATTTTTGTTGAACCTCCTGATGAAGAAGCAAGAGAAGAAATTCTAAAGTCAATTTTAAAAGATAAACCTGCGACTGATATTGACACCTCGAAAATAGCAGTCGCTTGTAAAGATTACTCTGGTGCTGATCTGAAAGCCGTCGTTGATATTGCTGTAGAAGATAAACTACGTGAATCAATGAGTAAGGGTTCATTACAACCAATAACGACTAAAGATCTTTTAAAAGCAGTGAAGCAACATCGTCCTACAACTCTTGAATGGTTTTCATCCGCCCGCAATTATGCACTTTATTCTAATGAAGCGGGATTGTATGACGATATTTTAAAATACCTGAAGATCAAAAAATAATTTATGGATGTAACTGGATTGTTAAACAGGGCCAACCTGTTATTGGAGCAGGGAAGAAATAAAGATGCAGAAAAACAGATCATGCAGGTATTAGAACAAGAACCAAATAATGATCATGCATTATCGGTACTTGCAAGATGTTATATGAACTATGATGAGGTCGATAAGGGGATAGAGATCATCAATAAAGCAATCGCTATTGACCCCAACGAATCATTTTATTTTTATTTGCTTGGCTTCGGATATTTTCAAAAAGAGATGTTCCTGCCGGCCAGGGACAATCTGTCAAAAGCAATTCAATTAGATCCCTACAATCCAGAATATTTCGGAATTCTTTCATTCGTTTTTTTGAATGAAAAGGATTATGAAACCGCATTACAAAAAGCCAATGAGGGTCTTGAATTGGACCCTGAAAATATAACCTGTCTGAATGCAAGAGCAAGAGCTTTAAATAAATTGAAAAGAACCGATGAAGCAGTGGATGCTATCGGCGATAGCTTATCAAAAGATCCCGATAATGAATTTACACATGCTACCATGGGCTGGAATTATTTTGAAAGGGGAGATCAGAAAAAAGCAGCAAAGCATTTCAGGGAAGCATTGCGAATAAACCCCAATTATGAATCTGCAAGGCTTGGATTAAAAGAATCGCTTAAATCAAACTTCACTCCCTACAAACTGGTAATACAGTTCGGAATGTGGATGTCAGAAAAAGGAAAACAATTTCAATGGATATTTTTTATCAGTCTTTACGTTGTTTTCAGAATTTTAAGAAGCGTTGCTTCAGCTAATTCCGGGCTAAGACCATTTCTACTTCCATTGTTCGTATTGTATTTTGGGTTTATTTTTTTTACATGGATCGCCAACGCCATTGCAAACTTTTTTCTTTTATTTCATAAAGATGGAAAATATTCATTGACCAAAAGTGAAAAAGTGATCGGCATTTCTACTGTTACTCTTTTGGTTGCTGGTTTATCATTGGGCTGCTATGCATTTTACTCTTTTAAGGAATCGCCCATAGAATTACTTTTCCCAGCAATAATTCTTCTCACCATGTCGATCCCGGTTGGAAAAATTGAGTTACCTCTTGAACTTAGATCTTTCTCAATTAGAATTTGGTACCCGGTAGGGTTGGTGATCACCGGGATATTAGCAATAGCAGTAATTTTTTTGAATTCCGAGATTGGTACTTTTCTTACCATAATTTATGGAATTGGCCTGCTGATCTTTACATGGGTTGCTAATTCTTGGTAACAAGAACTAAATATTTTTATATTTTCAATAAATACTGAAAATTGTGTAAATTTGGGTTGTAAATGAGAACCAGATGAAAATAATAATCGTTGGCGGTGGCTTTGGCGGCTTAAAATTGGCAAGGAAACTTAGTAATAAAAAAGGAATAGAAATATTACTGATCGATAAATTTAACTATCACCAGTTTCAACCATTATTTTACCAGGTAGCAACAGCTGGTTTAGATGCCAGCAATATTTCGTTTCCTTTAAGAAAAGCATTTCAGCATAGTAAAAATATTCGCATCCGGGTGACCGATCTAAAAGAGATCGTTGCTGCAGAAAATAAAATAGTAACAGGAACAGGAGAGGAGCAATATGATATTTTAGTGCTTGCTACCGGCGCCGACACAAATTTCTTTGGTAACCAGCAATTGGAACAGCATGCATTCCCGATGAAATCAACTGTGGAAGCTTTACAACTTCGCTTTAAACTTGTTCAAAATTTTGAGGACGCATTGATCGCAAAAAATGAAGAAGATCTTCAGCGTTTAATGAATGTCGTAGTAGTAGGTGGCGGCCCAACCGGTGTGGAAATTTCGGGAGCACTGGCAGAAATGAAAAAATATGTTTTACCTAAAAACTATCCTGAACTTGATCTTTCCAAAATGAATATCTTCTTATTAGAGGGTACGCAAAAGACGCTTGGGCATATGAGTGAATTCTCTTCTGATCGTTCAAAAAAATATTTGGAAAAATTAGGAGTGAGGGTGATGACAGGTGCTCATGTTAAAGATTATGACGGAAAAAATATCTACTTACAGGATGGAGAAACGATTCCTTCGGCAACCGTTTTATGGGCTGCCGGCATCAAAGGAAATATTCCAGGTGGCGTTGATAATTCTCTTATTGTCAGGGGGAACAGGATAAAAGTCGATAGGCAAAACCGGGTGATCGGTTCTCAGAATATATATGCTATCGGGGACCTTGCCTATATGGAAACACCTAAATATCCCCATGGCCATCCACAGGTTGCCACAACTGCGATACAGCAGGCAAAACTGCTTGCAGGAAACCTGTTAAAATTACAAGCCGGTAAAACTGAACTTGAAGAATATGAATACAAAGACAAAGGCACCATGGCAACTGTCGGTAAAAATCTTGCAGTAGTTGATATCCCAAAACCAAAATTGCATTTTGGCGGATGGTTTGCCTGGATAATATGGATGAGCCTGCACCTGATGCTGATACTCGGGGTAAAGAATAAGTTTTTTGTGTTTCTCAGCTGGCTTTACAATTACTTTTCCAATGAGCAAAGTCTTTTGATCTTCAATGAATTTAAGAACCATAAAAAATGAGTCCGAAGAAATTTCTTACAGCAGAATGGCGGAAATTGATAATGGCTAATTATGAAATTGATCCGGGTATTTTAAAAAAATATATTCCCGCAGGTACTGAACTCGACACATGGGACAATAAACATTATATAAGTCTTGTTGGGTTTATGTTTCTAAACACCAAACTGCGTGGCGTTACAATACCTTTTCATTCAAATTTCCCTGAAGTGAATCTTCGGTTTTATGTTCGGTATAAATTCAATAACGAATGGAAAAGAGGAGTGGTTTTCATCAATGAGTTTGTCCCCAGGCCTGCAATAACTTTTGTAGCGAATTACTTGTATAAAGAACGTTATGTAACTTTTAAAATGAAGTATAAATGGGAAACAGGTGACAAACTTAAGATCGGCTATTACTGGAAAAAGAATTCCGGGTGGAACAAATTGGAAGTAACTGCAAATTCAAAATTTAATGAACTAAGTGTTGGAAGTAAAGAAGAATTTATTACTGAGCATTACTGGGGTTATTCTTCGGTCGACAAAAATAGAACAGGAGAGTACGAGGTTGCACATCCGCGATGGAATATCTATCCGGTAGAGACCCATAATATTGACTGTGATTTTAAAAAGCTATACGGAGATGATTTCGATATCCTGAATAATAGACAGCCAGCATCAGTATTTCTTGCCGAAGGTTCGTCTGTGACAATTTTTACTAAGAAAATTCTTTAAGTAATTTTTTTGCTCTTGATTTAAATGCCGGTGTTTCATAATCCCATCTTTCTTCAATCACCAATTTGATCTCATTAATGATCTCAGGATATACTTTGGCTAGCTTCTGCAATACAGTTATTGAAAATGCTTTCAGTGCTACTGGCTCTGTGGGTGAAGAAAAAAATCGAAAACATAGATCCATTACCTGTCCATGAAATCTTTTGGGGATATCGACATATTGCAAAAAACGAATGCTGTTTCTTTTTACTGAATCGTGAGCTCCGGGTTTTTCCAGTGCTTTTAAAACCTTTGCAAAATATTTTTTAATGAATCCCGGGTGATCTTCTACACAATAAGTCATCGGCCATGCAGCTCTTTGTACAACCCGGTATTCATCATTCAAAAACAAATTGAATAATTCATCAAATCTTTTTTGATCATCACCAACCCATTTTACAATTCGCATGCAATTGGCTTTTGAATGATCTTTTAATATCGTTTCTCTTAATTTCATTAAATTGAGTGTTCTTAAAAATAAGAATAAATGCAAAAAGGAATCATCATATTAGTATCTGTATTGTTTTCAACCTGCATTTTTAGCCAGGTAAAAACAATACAGGAGAGGCTGGGTTATCCCAAAGATGCAAAGCTTGTCATCATTCATGCTGATGATCTTGGAGTGTCACATTCAGAAAATGCCGCGTCAATCGCGGCCATGGAAAAAGGAAGTGTAAGTTCTGCAAGCATAATGGTGCCTTGTCCATGGTTCCCAGAAATAGCTGCCTATGCACAATCACATCCTGCCGCTGATCTTGGTTTGCATATAACATTAACAAGCGAATGGAAATATTATAGATGGGGACCGGTAACTGCCAAAGAAAAAGTACCGGGTCTTGTAAATAAGAATGGCTTTTTATATTCATCTGTTGACAGCGTTTATCAATTTGCCAGCGCTGCAGAAGTAGAAGAAGAGATACGCAACCAGGTAATCAGGTCAAAACAATTTGGAGTGGATCCAACGCATTTGGATGCACATATGGGCACCGCGCTGCAAAATCTCAATTATTTAAAAGCTTATTTGAAAATAGGACATGAGTTCAGGATCCCTGTTTTTATACCACGTCAATTAGAGCTGCCTTTAAAAGTAAAATTTGACTCCATCGTTTCTGATAAAGACGTTTTGGTGGATTATATTCTTTCTGCGTCGCCAGAGGATATGAAAACTGGTTTTGCCAATTTCTACACCAATGGCTTAAAAAATTTAAAACCCGGGCTTACATACCTTATTATTCATACTGCATACGATAATGACGAAATGCGTGCCGTAACGATCGATCACCCGGATTGGGGCGCTGCATGGCGCCAGCAGGATTTTAATTTCTTTTCAAGTCCAGAATGCAAAAAGGTTTTAAAGGATAATAATATCTATGTAATAACCTGGAAAGAGATCAGGGATAAGATCGTGAGGAAATAAATTACGCCTTGGGCTTAGGCTTAGGTTTGGACTTTGGCTTGAGTGACGGTGTTTTGCCAAACTGGATGTACAATGATTCCATGATCCGTGGCTTCAGATCAGCGCAGGCTTTGATTATTTCATCTTCAACTAAAATTGCTTCTTCGCCGTAAAGTCTTTCAGTAAGCACTTTATTCGTTGCTTGTTGCAGAGCGATAATTTCAACAAGCAATTCAAACATCATCTGTAGATTATATTTCGGATCAAATTGTACATGATCCAAACTATCAGGCGTCTTGTTCATTTATATAAATATACAATTGAGATAAGGTTAAAAGAAAATCAAAATTTCAACAGCTATTCAACATAAGAGCATATATCAAGAAAATCAGAAACCATTTTCTGGCCCAAGTATTTTTCTTATAATGTATGTTATGTTAAATAGACACGCATCCACCGCTGAACAGAAAAAGAAACCCTCCCGCTCGTGAGAACTTCGATAGATCATTATTTGTTTCGAAATAAACCCCTATCTTCTCCGCTTCGATTTTTTAAGATAAGGTTTAATGGTTAATGTTTTTGATGTAAACATTAAGATAGTCCTTCGGTTTCCACCGGAGGGCTTTTTTGTAGCTCCTATTTCAGTAAATTCATTTTACACCAAAACCAACTAACAATGCCAGAGGAAATTCGTGTAAACGACCCCAAAGAAATATGGAACGAAGCAATAGCATTTGAGACAACAAGCAGGGTAATCCATAATGCAGCCTACGACCAGATGGAAAAAGGAAAAGAAGATTTAGCGACCAGTATGACTTATGCTGCTTTTGTAAACCACGCTTATTCTTTTGAGCTATACTTAAAATGTTTAATGGCTATTAAACATGGTCACTTTTACAAAGGCCACAAGCTGTTAGATATTTTCAAAACGCTACCTCAAGAAACAAAGGACGAAATTATTCACAACCACAACACACGAACCATAATAAAGAAATCTGTTACTCAGGCAATCCCAGAAAGAGGTGATTTTATTAAATCATTAACCGAAGCGTCAAATGCTTTTATTGATTACAGGTATTTGCACAACGGGAAAATTCCAAATGAAGAATATGATTTAAGTTTCCCTATGCACTCCATAAAAGAGATGATTATTAAGGAGCGTCCTGATTTTTTAAATCAATAACCCACATCCCAGCTTCGTTAAACGCCAATACTATTTTCTTTATTATTTCCCCTATCGTCAATCGATTTATTGCTAAAACATAATAAATCGATCTCTGGCATAGTTGTATCGTAAAAATCCAGATTAGGTTAATCGAAAATTTTCACTACCTTCTCCACTTCGAATTTTCATAGGATAAGGTTTAATGGTTAATGAGATTAAACTCATTAAGATAGTCCTTCGGTTTCTACCGGAGGGCTTTTTTCTTGCTCCTATAGATGTAATTTCAGTAAATCAAAATCAACTATGGATGGAATATCTAAAAATTATGACCGACCAAAAGAAATCAGTTTTGCAAGTAATAGAAGCATCCGAATTAAGCGAAACTGAATTTTGCTTAATTACATTCACCGATGAAAAAAATATTCATTATTTATCGACAGACAGAATTAATTCGATAATAATCAAAGATGTTCTTAAGGAGCAATCTATAGGGGCAATATATATAGATGAAAAAGACCTAATCAAGTTATTAAGCTTTAGCAAAGGAAGTAATTATTTGTTGGTAGGTAATCCTAAATTAATGCCATTCTCTTTCTAATGTATCAGCTTGTATTAGAGTATAGCCACATATTTCACCAACTTTATCTGTAATAATTTCTATAGCGTCATTACTAGTTTATGCCTAACAAAAAACCACCTTTCGGTGGTTTACTTATTTTTAATTATTTGCTTCTGATTTCTTTCGGTACTCATCGGCTTTTGCCTTATCTCCTTTTACGTCATAGGCTGTAGCAAGATAACCTGCAACCACTTTATAGTTTCCTTTTTCACCAGCCTTCAATGTCGCTTTAGCGCCATACTGATCATAAGCTGCCTGCGAATAAACGATCAATTGATCAGCAGCCTCGTTCATTTTTGTTTTCATATCAGCTTTCTTTTTCTGATCTGCAGCTGTAGTTCCTTTTATAGCCTGCATGTCATCCTGGAAATCATAAAGAATGTTGTAATAATGACGGGCCATCAGCACATTTGCTTCGGGGTAATCTTTTTTGATTGCAAGTGTTTTCTTTAAAACACCTTCAAGTTTTTGTTGCTTGTCTTTATAATCTGCGGGCTTCGTATCGCCTGCATATGTAAGATTGAATAACTCAACCGCATAGTTATATGACAGGATGTGTTTGTCAGGGTATTTCGGCATCAGTTCTTCATATTTTGCAAAAAGAGCTTTCTTATCTTTTGCATCTACTTGCTCCAGTTCCATCTGGTACCAACGATCATCAGCCGGGTAAAGCTCACGGCCTAAGGCGAAATATTTTTCTGTATTTGCCTGGTCACCTTTTTTCATATAATATTCAATGAGCAACTGGTAAATATCTACATTATCTTTTCCAGCAATTCTCTGGTCGGCTATCTTTTTATAGTAGATAGCTGCCTCGTCATCCTTCTTTGCTCTATAAGCACTTAAAGCTATGTTCTGAATTAAAGTAGTATCGAAGACGGGGAATTTAAAGCCATTATATTCATAGCCTTTGCCGCCAATATATTCTTCAACCATTAATGCATTTTTGAAGTTGATATATGCGTCCTCAAACTTTGAGGCACCAAAGCCGGCCACACCCAAGTCAAAATATCCATTATAAATATCAAATAGTCTTACATGCTGCTCGAGAGTAGCCCTGATCGCTTTTGGATCAAGTTCATAATACTTTTTAAAAGCATTAAAAGCTTCCAGGCGTCCCTCAGGTGCCAGGGATTTGTATTTTTCACTTTTAGCGATCTCGTTATAGATGACGCCTTTGTACCACCAACCATCGGGTTTTGCTGCATTTTTTTCTTTAGTAAGAAAAGCATCTACCGACGTTTTTGCCTTATCGTACTCTCCTTTTGCAACCTGGGCTTCTATATCTTCAATTGATTGGGCAAACAAACTGCTGCTACCTAAAATAATAAGCAAGCTTAAAAGAAATCTTTGCATGATTTTGTTTTTGTTTTTTATTAAATCAGAACCTATTGCAGATGAAATAAATTACTCAGTGGTTGCATTTTCCGGGCCTTCAATTGCACCGTTGCCAGTTTCATTTCCACTTCCGTTATCACCATTTTCGCTGGTATTTCCATTCTCAGCAACAACTGCCTGGTCCTCGATCTTTGTAATGGCCGCAATCTCATCACCTTCATCAAGTCTTATCAATTTTACACCCTGTGTTGCCCGGCCCTGCTCACTGATATCAGCTACCTTCATTCGTATCGTAACACCACTTTTACAGGTTATTACAAGATCTTCTTTCTCCGATACTTCCAACATGCCCACCAATTTACCAGTTTTTGGTGTAACGTTGATCGTCTTCACTCCTTTTCCTCCACGGTTTGTAAAACGATACTCATCTACTGCAGTTCGTTTTCCATAACCTTTTTCACTTACAACCAACACTGTTTTAGATTCACCAGTGCCTGCATTTACACAAATCATACCAACAACTTCATCATCATTATCATCAACTTCAATGCCAGCAACACCGATGGCTCCGCGGCCGGTAGCTCTTGCTTTTGTTTCAGAAAAACGAATTGCTCTTCCGCTTTTTACAGCCATCATGATCTCTGAATTTCCATCGGTCATTTTTGCTTCAAGCAATTCATCGCCAGCTAATATTGTAATAGCATTTACACCCGATTGCCTTGGGCGACTGAAATCTTCCAATGCTGTTTTCTTAATAATTCCTTTTTTAGTACAAAGAACAATATTATGTGAATTAACAAACGCTTCGTCTTTCAGATCTTTTACATCAATGATAGCTCTTACTTTATCATCCGGTGGTATTTGTATCAGGTTTTGAATGGCTCTTCCTTTACCGGTCTTTTCACCTTCCGGTATTTCATAAACATTCAACCAATAACATCTTCCCTGCTCAGTAAAGAAAAGCATGGTATGATGCGTTGATGCAACAAAAATATGTTCGATCCAGTCTTCTTCTCTTGTTTTTCCACCCATCACTCCCCTGCCACCTCTGCGTTGTGAACGGTATTCAGTAGCTGATGTTCTTTTTATATATCCTAAATGAGAAATAGAAATAACAACATCTTCTTCTTTAATAAGATCTTTGATCTTCACTTCATCATCAAGGTATGTGATCTCTGTTTTACGTGCATCACCAAACTTATCTTTAACTTCTAAAAGTTCTTTTTTGATAAGATCATATCTCATTCCTTCATTTGCAAGCAACTCTTTCAATTCACCGATCAGTTTCATTAATTCATCAAACTCCTGTTTTATCTTATCTCTTTCCATCCCTGTCAGGCGCTGCAATCTTAATTCAAGGATCGCTTTAGCCTGTATCTCATCCAATCCCCAGCCGGCATTGATCAAATTTTCTTTTGCAATATCCGGTGTTGCAGAACTCCTGATCAAACGTATCACTTCATCCAAATGATCTAATGCGATAAGATAACCTTGTAAAATATGTGCTTTCTTTTCTGCTTCATTCAATTCATATTTAGCACGACGCACAACAACTTCATGACGGAATTCGATAAACTCTGAAATAAGATCTTTCAGGTTTAATGTTCTTGGTCTTCCTTTAACCAATGCAACATTATTGATACCATAAGAAGTTTGAAGTTCTGTGTGCTTATAAAGCTGATTTATGACAACATTTGCAATTGCATCACGTTTCAGATCAACTACAATACGTGTGCCTTCTTTCTCATTCGATTCATTATTCACATGGGCTACGCCTTCAATTATTTTTTCATTAACCAGCTCACCGATTCTTTCCGTTAATGCATCACGGCTTACCTGGTAGGGTGTTTCTGTTACAATGATCTGCTCTCTTCCGCTGACTTTTGTATCAACATGCATTTTTCCACGCACCACTACTCTTCCTCTTCCCAAATGCATAGCGGCCTTTACTCCTTCCATTCCATAAATAATTCCACCGGTTGGAAAATCAGGAGCTTTTACATGCTGCATCAACTCTTCAATAGTGATGTCGCGATTATCGATGTAAGCAATACAACCATCAATTGATTCACTCAAATTATGCGGGAGCATATTTGTAGCCATACCAACTGCAATACCACTTGAACCGTTAATCAATAATTGAGGAATACGTGTAGGAAGTACGGATGGTTCTTTTTCAGTATCGTCGAAGTTCAGCTGAAAATTCACCGTGTCTTTATCAAGATCATTCAGCATACTTTCAGTAAGCCTTTGCAATCTTGCTTCAGTATATCGCATGGCCGCAGGGCCATCGCCATCCTGCGTACCAAAATTTCCCTGCTTGTCAATAAGTGTATAACGCATGTTCCAATCCTGCGCCATACGCACCATTGCGTCATATACAGCTGTATCACCGTGCGGATGGTATTTACCCAACACTTCTCCCACAATACGGGCTGATTTTTTAAATGGCCTGTTGTAATGCAAACCCAGTTCATTCATCGCATACAAAATGCGGCGGTGTACAGGCTTAAGGCCATCTCTTGCATCCGGCAAAGCTCGACCAACTATCACCGACATGGAATAGTCGATATAGGCCGTCTTCATCTGTTCTTCAATATTGACCGGGATGATGCGTTCGTTATCCTGTGTCTCTTGTGGCAGTAAGCTATCGTCCATTGTTGTTAATTCCTAAGTTTATTTTACCGGCTTTTGTGACTCCGATCGGTCCCGATAGCTATCGGGATTGCGACGCACAGCCTGCGCTGAGCGAAGCGAAGTGTTCAGGTTTCAAAGCCTTGATTTATCAATCGTCAGACCTTGTTTTCAAGGCTTGCAAATGTACCGGAAACAGCCATCAATTCCTGACAAAAATCTTGTTTTTTGGGGCTATTTTTTCCACTTCGGTGGATGATTTTCCTGATTGCAAAATATTTTTTTTATAACAACACTTTTACATAGCCCGGCACAGATTTTTCGTTTACATATATAATAATTTGGACGGTTATGGATACTTACCTTCTCCTCCG
>JBIOVR010000566.1:0-2258 GCA_044867875.1 Chitinophagaceae bacterium | reverse complement strand
AAGCATTTTGTATAAACCAGCCGGTCGGCGGGTCTTTAAGCAACAGTATGAAAAAAATATATCACATGGCTAATTGCACTACCTCACAGGCAATTATAGAAGCGACCGGGATAGACAAGAAGGGTTTTCAAATGCAGGATATCAAATTTGAAAAGATCACACCCGCACAACTGGAAGAAATGAAAAAAATGGCCGGCAGCTATGAATCCTTGTTTAGTCGCCGCGCCTTAAAATATAAAGAGCTCGGATTAAAGGACAAGAAACTCGAAGAAAAAGACTACCGGAATTACATTCTAAACGAATACACTTTTTTAAAAAGACCGGTAGTTATAATCGATGATAAAATTTTTGTCGGAAGTGAGAAAAAAACAGTGGAAGCTCTGAAAAATGCCGTCAAATGATAGCATGATTGTTGTACCCGGAAAATTACAACAGACACCATGGCCATGCTTTCTGCGTCAACCGTTAAATTGTTAAGGATACCATTCTCTTTTTTCCTTTCGCCGGTTTACTTTTTTGCATTGTCGCAAGTACCTCACATCGATTGGGGACGGGCAGCATTGGTTTTTTTGATTATTCATTTCCTGATCTACCCGGCCAGCAATGGTTACAATAGTTACATGGACAGGGATACAAAAAGTATTGGAGGGTTGGAAAATCCACCACCGCCGTCGAGGCAGCTTTATATCACAACGATTGTTTTAGACATCGTTGGTCTTTTATTGAGCCTGCTGATAAGTCCACTGTTTGCAGCGGTAATGGTTACCTACATCGGTGCTTCAAAAGCCTATAGTTATCGGGGCATCCGAATAAAAAAACTGCCCATCACCGGTTACTTGCTGGTCATTATATTCCAGGGGGCCATCACTTTTTGGCTGGTGTATTATGGGAGCAATGCAGATCGTAGCCTGTTCGTTCCGTGGCAGGGTATGGTGATTTGCGCTTTGCTGATTGGGGGATTTTATCCGCTGACGCAGATCTACCAGCACCAGCAGGACCTGGACGATGGGGTAGCAACAATCAGCTACAAGTTGGGCTATAAAGGTACCTTTGCGTTCTGCGCCATTGTCTATTCGCTTGCTTTTTCATTCATGGCACAGTTTTTTATCCATCAACAGCAAGGGGACAAATTGATCATGATAAGCATCTTTTTTGTTCCCGTTATCGTTTACTTTATTGTATGGTTCCTGCGGGTCAGTAAAAACGCTCAAGCCGCTGATTTTAAAAATACCATGATCATGAACTGGCTGGCAGCAACCTGCACAAATATTTCATTTATTAGTTTATTAATCTGGAACAGGCTTGAGTAAAATCATATCAATCGGCATTGGATTGCCCGCTTTTAAACACAGGCAGGATGACATTCATGATTTCATGCAGCGCGTATTTGCATTGGATGAAAAGGACCGGCGTAAGCTGAAATTTTTTTACAAACAGGGTGGGATCGATTACCGGTATTCTGTTGTTCCTGATTATGGAGCCAGTGCCGACCAATGGCAATTCTTTCATGCATCCGAAAACCTCGAACCTTTTCCCGGTCTTGAGCAGCGAATGCAATGGTTTCAGAAACATGCTGCGCCATTGTCCGAAAAAGCGATAAGGGATTGCTTAGGCGACTTTCCCGTACAAAAAATCACTCATCTCATAACCGTTAGTTGCACTGGAATGAGTGCACCAGGTCTTGATCTTGAATTGCTCGAGTTATTGGATCTGCCGGTAACAACATTCAGGACCTCTGTCAATTTTATGGGTTGCTATGCAGCCATTCATGCATTGAAGATAGCGGACGCGTTTTGCAAAGCAGACAAGAATGCTAATGTCGTAATTGTTTGTACAGAACTTTGCACGCTTCATTTTCAGAAAAAACCAACGACGGACAATCTCACCAGCAGTCTCCTTTTTGGTGATGGCGCTGCTGCGGTGTTGATGAGCGGTGATGATGAACAGGAGGGATGGCAACCCGGACATTTTTTTTCTACGGTATCCTTTCGCGGCAAACGGGATATGGCGTGGGAATTATCTTCCAACGGATTCCTGATGACGTTGAGCGGATACGTAGCGAACCTGATCGAAGAAGATTTTGATAAAATGGTTTGTAACGCGTTGCAGTCGGCAGGCCTGCAGAAAGATCAAATTACACACTGGTGTGTCCATCCCGGCGGAAAAAAGATACTGGAGGCGGTACACAACAGCCTCGGCTTTACCAATGGTCAGTTGCAACATAGCTATGACGTATTGCGGGATTATGGCAATATGTC
>JBIOVR010000565.1:0-13234 GCA_044867875.1 Chitinophagaceae bacterium | reverse complement strand
AAGAAATTATTTTATTATTTCCATGTGTAGAGAAGGAGAGTGTCCTGAAAAACAAATTGGGTTATGGCTTGTGTTGTTGGCGTCAGTTCTTGTATTGATCGCTGCGCTTTTCCCGGATATTCAATTGAAGGAAGAAAAGAAATAAGTTATCCTCCAAATAATTTAGCTACGCCAAATGCGGCACCCGCTGCCGCAGCACCAATTAACATAACTCTTACTGCACCCCACCATGGATTGACGCCGGTGATATTACTCTTGAACCATCCAAAAACAAAAAGACATAACAGTGTAACTATCACGGAGATTTTTAATCCTTCAGTTGGTGAATCAACAAAGAAGTAGGGGCTTAACGGAACAAGACCTCCGAACACATAAGAGAGTCCAATGTTCAATGCAGATTTGGTTGCTCTTTTTGGATCAGGTTTTTCTAAACCTAATTCATACTTCATCATAAAATCTACCCATTGTTTTTTATCCTTTGCAATTTCTTCCGTGGCTTTATCCTGTAACTCCTCACTTAAGCCAATGTTCTTAAAGAATTCTTTTGTTTCTTCTATTTCCCGGTGACGAAGATTCTCAACCTCATAGAATTCTCTTTTTACTTCGCTGTTATAATGATCTTGTTCTGTTTTACCAGCAAGATAACCGCCCAGCCCCATTGCGATGGAACCTGCCGCTATTTCTGCAATGCCTGCGATAACTATAATATGTGTAGAATCTACAGCGCCACTAAGACCTGCTGCCAGCGCAAATGGAACTGTAAGACCATCACTCATCCCGATAACAACGTCTCTTAAAAGATCACTGCTCTTTAAATGTTCTTCTTTATGTAAATCATGATGAAGATGAGTATCCATAGCTGGTTTGAGGTTTGTTCCCGATAATTATCGGGATTGAGGTTTGAAGGTATAGCCTTATTTACAATAAAAAGCCGGTGTAAATTAATTCACCGGCTAATTGAAGTCATATTATTTTAATCAAGTACAGTAAGACTTTTTCTTATTATATCAACACACTCCAATATTTGTTCTTTATTAATTATGAGTGGAGGGGCAAATCTTATTTTATCGCCGTGAGTTGGTTTTGCCAGTAAACCATTTTCTTTTAGTGCAAGACAGAGTTCCCATGCAGCATCATTATTCCTGTGATCGATTACAATAGCGTTCAATAAACCTTTACCTCTTACCATTGCAATATGCAGCGAATCTATCTTTTTTAATTCTTCTCTTAATAACTCACCTATTGCTACTGCATTCTCCGCCATATGTTCATCTTTCAAAACCTGTAACGAAGTAATTGCAACTTTGGAAG
The DNA here is from genome assembly GCA_044867875.1 of Chitinophagaceae bacterium. Taxonomy (GTDB): domain Bacteria; phylum Bacteroidota; class Bacteroidia; order Chitinophagales; family Chitinophagaceae; genus VBAS01. The sequence goes on along the minus strand of JBIOVR010000565.1, from coordinate 11,923 downwards.
CAAGCGGATTGCCACCGTATGTGCTTCCGTGTTCACCGGGTTTTATGACCATCATTATTTCATCGTTTGCAAGAACGGCACTGCTGGGCATCATACCTCCGCTTAATGCTTTTCCAAGAATTAAAATATCAGGCCTCACATTTTCATGATCACAAGCCAGCATTTTACCTGTTCTCGCCAAACCGGTTTGTATTTCATCAGCAATAAAAAGAACATTTGCTTCTTTGCATAGTTGTTTTGCTTTTGATAAATAACCATCATCGGGAACTACTACTCCAGCCTCGCCTTGTATTGGCTCTACAAGAAAACCTGCAACTTCTTTGTCATTCAAAGCTTTTTTCAATGCATCAATATCATTGTAGGGGATAGAAATAAAGCCCGGCATATAAGGACCAAAACTTTTTCTTGCTAAAGGATCATTGCTGAATGAGATCACCGTTGATGTTCTTCCATGAAAATTTCCATCACATACAATGATGGTTGCTTTCCCTTCTGAAATTCCTTTTACTTCATAGGCCCATTTGCGGCAAAGTTTGATAGCTGTCTCAACAGCTTCCACACCTGTATTCATCGGAAGCACTTTGTTATATCCGAAAAGCGAAGTGATGAATTTTTCAAACTCACCAAGCACATTGTTGTGAAATGCCCTGCTTGTTAATGTAAGTTTTTTCGATTGCTCGATAAATGACGCAACAATTTTTGGGTGACAATGTCCCTGGTTTACCGCCGAGTAACCGCTTAGAAAATCATAATAGCGTTTACCTTCAATATCCCACACATAAACTCCTTCACCACGTTCAAGCACAACAGGAAGGGGATGATAATTATGAGCTCCGTGTTTTTCTTCGAGATCTAAATAGTATTGTGTCTTTTCTGACATATTAATTGTTGTTTCCATAAAATTTAAAATGAATGAGGAATACAAAAGAGAAGTGCCCTCCCGATCGGGAGGTGAAAGCTATCCTAACCTCGGTGATTGAGTAAATCGAGGTTTTGCTTCAGAAAAAATGATATAAATAAAGACTGTTGGATGACTTAAAATTTGATGCAAGATACTGAAAAAGTCGCGGCCAGTCAACAGAGTATGAGAAGTAATTGATGCATGATAAGGTTTAACCGATCGGCCTGGTTTAACTTGCAGGCCTAAACAATCATTAATAAAAATGAATTACACAATTCCAACGGGCACTAGGATCGGCCATATTCATTTAAAAGTTGCTGATCTTGAAAGGGCTTTAAAATTTTATCGTGATCTTTTAGGATTTGAAGTGCAGCAATACTATGGCGATAGCGCTGTTTTTATATCAGCCGGCGGTTATCATCATCATATCGGGTTAAATACATGGCACAGTAAAAATGCCGGACCGGCGCCAATAAACGCTGCCGGGCTTTATCATACTGCTATTTTATTTCCAACAAGAAAAGACCTGGCTATCGCATTAAAAAAATTGATCGATGCAAACTATCCTTTAACAGGAGCATCGGATCATGGCGTTTCAGAGGCTATTTATTTAAATGACCCTGATAAAAATGGTGTGGAGCTATATTGGGATAGACCAAAAGATCTATGGCCAAAAGATGAAAAAGGAAATTTGCTAATGATGTCCGATCCTTTAGATCTGAATGATCTGTTGCGTTTAGCTGAATAATGTTTTTACAAAATAATTATCGGGAAATGAGATTGAAATAGCATTCTCTTTCTTAAAGATGCCATAAACAGCAGAGCCGCTTCCACTCATAGAAGCATAAATTGCTCCCGCATCATAGAGTTTCTCTTTTATTTTTTTTATTTCAGGATGGCTTTCAAAAACAGGTTTCTCAAAATCATTTACCAATTCTGTTTTCCATGTTGTTATTGTTTGCTGAATAATTTGCTTTATTGATTTAACAGGCTTCGATGGTTTGATAGTTGAAAAAGCCCAGGCTGTACTAACATGTATTGACGGATGAACAATTAGAAACTTATATTGGGAAAGATCCGGTTCCATTTGTTCTAATATTTCACCGCGACCTGTTGCAAAGCAAGGTTTATTTAAAATAAAAAAAGGGCAATCACTCCCAAGTTTCAAGGAATAATTGATCAATTGTTTTTCAGAAAGGTTGAGCTCAAATTTTTTATTCAACAATTTTAATGTGAATGCTCCGTCTGCACTACCGCCACCAAGTCCTGCACCCATTGGTATCTCTTTGTGTAAATGCATTTGAACAGGAGGCAATTGAGGGAAATCTTTTTTTAGGAGATCGTAAGCTTTGATGCAAAGATTTTTTTCTGGCTCACCTTCTATCGCAATCCCACTTGTTGAAAACTCAAACTTTTCTTTTTCTACTAACTCCAATGCATCTTTTAATTGAATAGGGAAGAAGGCCGTTTCAATATCGTGATAGCCATCGTCTCGCTTATTTACGATGTTTAATCCAAGATTAATTTTACAATTGGGAAATGAAACCATAGAAAAGAATGAAGGCTATTTGAACAAAGTAAATAACAAAAAAGGAAACCAGCGTCGCCAATTCCCTCTTAATTCTTTAAATCAGATATCCCGATAGCTATCGGGACGTGGTTCTATTTCTTCTTCCTGTTATTTATTTCATCCCTGATAGCAATAGCCCGAATATAATCTTCACTCTCAAGAACCTCATTCAGCAACGTATTCAAGTCTTCAAGACTCATCGTTTTCAGATCTTCATTACTGCCGCCAGTTTCTTCCACAGCGACCTCTTTTGGCTCTTTTGATTTTTTCTTTTTACCCGTTGTTTCTTCCATCAATATGCCTGCGCTGTCAAGAATATTTTCATACGTATAAATAGGGCATCCAAAGCGGACAGCAAGGGCCAATGCATCTGAAGTACGAGAATCAATCTCAAGCGTATCTTTTTCTGTAGAGCAAACTAATTTAGAATAAAAGATGCCCTCCTGCAGATCGCAAATGATGATCTCATGCAGATCGATACTAAAGCCTGTCATGAAATTTTTCATCAAGTCGTGAGTAAGAGGACGGCTGGGTTGCATCTTTTCCAAAGCCACGGCAATAGCCTGTGCTTCAAACCCTCCAATTACAATAGGAAGACGGCGAAGACCATTTACCTCGCCCAATACAACTGCATAGGAATGCGTTTGTGTTATGCTATGCGAAAGGGCCACTATTTCCAATTCTATCTTCTTCATATTATGGCACGAAACTAAGGGTTTTTAGTTAATTGACTAAGTGGGTTATCCGATCAAAAGACTGTGAATAATTATGTAAAAATAAAGGCTAACAGGTTGCCCGGTTAGCCTTTTAAAAATTGTTTTAATGCGTTTATGCTTTTATTTTCTTTATCGCTTCGGTCATCTTTGGTACAACTTCAAAAGCGTCACCAACAATTCCATAATCGGCAGCCTTGAAGAAAGGAGCTTCAGGATCTTTATTAATAACAACGATCACCTTACTCCTGTTTACACCGGCGAGATGTTGAATGGCTCCGGAAATTCCAATAGCAATATATAATGTTGGAGCAATGGCAGTACCTGTTTGTCCTACGTGTTCATTATGCGGGCGCCAATGTGCATCTGCAACTGGACGGCTGCAGGCAGTAGCTGCATGTAAGACTTTTGCAAGATCCTCTATCATACCCCAATTCTCAGGTCCTTTCAAACCACGACCCGCACTCACCACTATTTCGGCCTCTGTCAATGGAACTTCGCCACTTACTTTATTAACTGCAGTTACTTTTACTTTAGGAGCATCAACCGCTATATCTGCAGCAATGACCTCAGCGGTTCCATCACCTGCTATTGTTTGATATGCATTAGGGTTGAGTGCAATGATCTTTATATCTGTATTCAGGGAAATATTTGCAAAAGCTTTTCCGGAGAAAACATTTTTCTTAACCACAAAACCTTTACTTGTATCGGGCAAAGCAACAGCACCAGCAACAAGACCAGCTTTCAATCTTGCAGATAATCGCGGAGCAATTGCTTTTCCATCCACATTATTTGAAACACAATTACATTGGCACCTGTTTTTCCGGCAACATCAGCAATTGCTTTTGTGTAAGCTTGTGCATCCAAATGATCAAGGTCCGGGTTATTAACATGATGAATTTTCTTTACACCATATTTTCCTAATGATGCAAGATCATCTTTGGTTGTACCAAGTACCACACCTTCAGCAGTTGTACTCAGCAATTCGGCAACCTTCGCACCATAAGTCATTGCTTCGAAAGAAGCTTTCTTTACATGACCTTCGGCAGTATCTATAAAAATTAAAACTGACATAATTAATTTTAAATTTTAAATTTTAAATTTCAAATTTGAGATTTAGATGACCTTTGCTTCTTCTTTTAATAATCTCACTAATTCTTCGACATTATCAGGCGATACCAATTTCACTCCGGCTTTTGCTGGTGGTAATTCAAAACTTGCAATTCCTGTTAATGGATCAACTGCAACTGGTTCTATTGTTTTCAATGGTTTTGTTCTTGCAGCCATGATACCTCTCATATTGGGAATACGTTGCTCTGCTACACCTTTCTGGCAACTAACTACAGCCGGTAAGTTTACTTCGCAAACTTCTTCACCACCTTCGATCTCTCTTGTTACTGTTGCCTTGTTTCCTCCCAATTCAAATTTTGTTGCAAGAGAAATGTAGGGAAAGTCTAATAACTCAGCTACCATGCCACCGATCGATGAACCATTATAATCTATCGTTTCCTTACCGGTAAACACTAGGTCGTAACCGCCTTGTTTTGCCACTTCAGCAATTTGCGAAGCGATATAAAAACTATCATGACTATCGGCATTCACACGAATGGCTTCATCACCACCAAGCGCCAAAGCTTTTCGAATAATAGGATCGGCATCGGGAGCACCAACAGTTATTAAATGAATAACAGTAGAAGCATCGGCCTCTTTCAATTCAATGGCACGAACCAAAGAATACCATTCATCGTATGGGTTGATGATCCATTGCACGCCATTGGTATCGAATTTCGTGTTGTTATCGGTGAAGGCTATTTTTGCCGTAGTATCAGGCGTTTTACTGATGCAAACAAGAATTTTCATTTGAATGTATTTCTTTTATCAGGAGGATAGTTGTTTATGCAACCAAAGCAAAGATAAGGTGTGCCCATTAATAATTATAATTAGTAATTAATAATTTTTCCAGATGGATAGAATTGAGAAAATAAGGGAGTTGATGGCAGCCAATTCAAAGGATAGTTTTCTTTGCCACGCATTGGCGCTGGAGTATATAAAATTGGGAAATGATAATGATGCAAGAAAATTATTTGAATCTATACTTGAAAATGAGCCAGGCTATATTGGCAGTTATTATCATCTTGCGAAGCTCTTAGAGCGAACTGGCGAAACGGAGGCGGCTATTAAGGTTTATGAAAAAGGAATGGAAGAGGCAAGGAAAGCTGGCGATAATCATTCTCTGAGTGAATTAAGAAGTGCTTTTGAGGAATTGACGTTTTAATTATGAACCCAACTAAAATACTACTATCAATTTCCGTTGCGTCGCACTCTTGTACTTTTGGAATACTATTGAACAAATTTGAATTTACTTCAACGATATCAGGAATTAATTAAGAAAGAAAATCTTTTCTCAGCAAAAGATAAGCTGCTGCTTGCTGTAAGCGGTGGCGTAGATTCTGTTGTGCTTTGCGAATTATGCAAACAAACCGGATATGACTTTGCCATTGTTCATTGCAATTTTCAATTAAGAGGAGAGGAGAGTGTAAGAGATGAAAAGTTTGTAAATGAACTTGGTGAAAAATATAAGGTTGATGTTAAGATTAAAAAATTTGACACTGAAAAATTCGCAGAAGAAAATAAATTGTCGATCCAGGAAGCTGCAAGGGATCTGCGATATAAATGGTTTTTTTATTTATGGCAGAGCGAAACTTTAGGAAATAATATAGATATAATTGAAAAGGATACTATTCCTGGATGGCATACACCAGCTACCCGCAGTTTTGTTTTAACAGCTCATCATGCAGACGATAATATCGAAACTCTTTTAATGAATTTTTTCCGTGGTACAGGTCTGCATGGTCTGACAGGCATTCCTGTTTCAGGACCGTCAGCTATACTTGCTTATATCAAGCGACCATTGCTTTCATTTTCAAAAAAGGAACTTATTGAATTTGCAAATGAAAATAAGCTTGACTTCGTCGAAGACTCATCAAATCTTTCAACCAAATACACAAGAAATCTTTTTCGTCATGAGATCATTCCTGCCATCAGTAAAGTTTATCCGCAGGTAAACGAGAATTTAACTGATAACATTAGCCGGTTCAAAGAGATCGAGAAGTTATACAAACTTGCAGTTGGTGATATCAGGAAGAAAATAATTAAAGAAAAAGGAAGTGAATGGCATATTCCCGTTAAACAATTAATGGGTTATAATAACCGGGCATTGATATATGAGATCATTGCCGATTTTGGTTTTACTGAAAAGCAAATTGATGAAGTGATCAAGCTGGCAGAAAGTGATTCCGGAAAATACCTTGACTCGCCAACATTTGACTATAGGATCATTAAACACCGGCATTGGTTTATAATTAGCCCGATCAATTCTCCTGATTCAAGGATGATAATCATTGAAGAAAAAGATAAAAAAGTACTATTTGAAGAAGGAGTAATTGAAATTGAAAAACTTCAAACCACAAACTACAAACCACAAACTTCAAACGATATCGCTTGTCTTGATTCAAAAGAGATCAAATTCCCCTTGATCCTGCGCAAATGGAAAACCGGAGATTATTTTTATCCTTTAGGCATGAAGAAAAAGAAAAAACTCTCCCGTTTTTTTATTGACCAGAAATTATCAAAATCGGAAAAAGAAAAAGCCTGGGTCATTGAAATGGACAAAAAAATTATTTGGGTTGTTGGAAAAAGAATTGATGAAAGATTTAAAGTGACAGACCAAACAAAGAGTGGTTTAAAGATCAGTTATCTACCGAATGTAATTAGCTGACTCGGGTCCATATTTCTTATAACATCGACAAATATTTCAAGTACAGGATAATCCGAAAAGGCCTGGCAGGCTATGATCGTAAAACCGACACCAAACAGTGCGCCGAAAATATGTGCTGAATGATTAATATTTCCTCCGCCTCGCTTACCAAGCCATCCGGAAACCAATAGATAAATAATACCAAAAAGAAAGCCGGCAACATAGATAGGGATAAAGAAAAGACCAAGTTTTGCAAGGGGAAAAAAAAGTATCCCGGCAAATATTACTGCGGACACAGCTCCTGATGCACCTAAACTGCGATAATGATAATTGTCTTTATTATTGATATAGGTTGGAATAACTGATGCTGCGAGTGCCAATACGTACATGCCCAGATAAACAAGCTTTCCTAGTGGTCCGAAAGCTTCCATGAATTTTGCTTCTACTGCTTCTCCAAAAAGGTACAAAGAGATCATATTAAAAATAAGATGACCCCAATCTGCATGGATCAATCCGCAACTAAAGAATCGATATATCTGTCCACGACGAACTGCCGGCGGATAAAAAATAAACTGGTCCATTAATTTATGATTGCTGAATGCAATAAAAGAAATAATGCCTGTAGCGACGATAATGATGAGTGTGATCGAAATTTCCATTCGGTAAATCTATATTATTTATGATGATATTTTTCATTTCTTAAGATACTACAAGCCCTGTAAACCTGCTCGGCTAATATCAGTCTTACCAACTGATGCGGAAAAGTAAGATTTGAAAGACTCCATTTATGATTAGCTCTTTTTAGTACTGCTTCATCAATTCCAAAAGCACCGCCGATAAGGAACACAAGATTCTTTACGCTTTCGTTCCCTCTTTTCATAATGAAATCGGCCAGCGTCTCCGATGTAAATTGTTTTCCTCTTTCATCAAGGGCAACTAAGTAGTCGTCTTTATTCAGCCATTCCAACACTATCTCACCTTCTTTTTTTTTGAGATCCATTTCACTCATCATGCCGGCATTTTTGGGCAAAGGAATAATTGTCCATTCTACAGGATAATATTTTGAGATGCGTTTTGTAAAATCTCCCACACCTTCTTTAATATATGACTCATTATTTTTCCCGATGCTCCAAAAATGTATTTTCATCAAGTCATCTTTTAGAAAATATATTTGTTAAAGGTAACAACTGATCTTGTAAATAAAAGGCTTCTCAATTTGGAGAAGCCTTTTATTCGTTATTGACTATTCAGTATTTTTTAAAATGCTTTTTTTACTTCTTCTTTTATCTGCACTTCTGTAACGGGTCCGTATTTTTCAGCGATCTTTTTTATATCTGCTGATTTCCCCACCATCACAAATTGAAGTTTGTCTTTCGGGAAATATTTTGCAATGATCTGTTTTGCTTTATCCAGCGTAAGTCCATCAACATTTTTTTCAAAATTATTAATGTAAGACTCATCAAAATTATACCAGAACATTTGCGTCATTAAACCTGCTAACTGGCCTGCTGTTTCATATCGCGGAGGAAATTGACCCTTCACATAATTTTTTGCGGAAGCAAGAGAAGTCTCGTTAATACCGGTTGAGTGTAATTTATTTAATACTTCAATTGCTTTATCAATTGCAGGCTCAGTGGTTTTTCCCGCAGTAAAAGTAGAGATCACAAATGTGCCGCCATTTTTTAAAGCATTAAAACGACTATTGGCTCCATAAGTTAAGCCGGTATTAACACGCAATTCATCATTCAGCATCGATGTAAAGCGGCCTCCAAATAAAGTATTTACAACATCAATGGCAACATAATCAGGATTATTCCTGCTGATGCCTGGGGCACCGATATAAAACGTGGTTTCTTTTGCATCATCTTTATTTATCAACAGCACCTGTTGTTTTGATGGCACCGGTATAGGCTTGGATGCAAGATTCACCTGGGGTTTTGTTCCTTTTTTCCAATCAGAAAATAAACTGGTGATCAAAGTTTTCATTTCTGCAGATTTGAAATCGCCGGCGACAGCAATAGCGGAACCTTCAGGTAAATAGTTTTCCGAATAAAATTTCTTTACATCAGCAACGGTAAGTGGACTTACTGTTGAGATTTTTCCTTGCACAATATTTCCGTAAACATGATCGCCATAAATAAATTTATCGAAGTAAGAAGCAATCACCGCTCGTGGACTTTCTTTTTGCTGCTCAAGACTAACCAGCAATCTTTTTTTTTCTTTATCAAATTCTGATGCGTCAAATGAAGGCTCTAGTATTATTTCTTTTAGAAGATTTAGAATTTTGTCTTTATCCTTCGCTGCCATCCTTGCTGAAAGACCTGCTGATTCTTTTGAAGCAAATGTATTAATGCTTGCCCCGTGAAAATCCAGTTCCTCGTCCAGCTTTGTCTTGGTAAAATTCTTTGTGCCATGTTTTAATGCCGTTGCAGATAAGGAAGCAAGTCCTGCTTTTTCTCCATCATAGATCGCCCCGGCTGGAAGTATAACCGAAACATTAATTACCGGTACTTCATGCTGCTCCATTAAATAAACTGTAAGGCCATTTTTTAATTGAAATTTTTCGTACGGCGGTAGTTTATATGATTGCGCAGTTAACTGGACATTTGATCCACACAACAATATGATCAATGATATAAGCTGATGAATTCTTTTCATAAAAATCCTTTTAAATAGTTATTATTCTTCTGTATTTGATTTCAGTACACCGACAGTGCGGTTTTTCTTTGTAAAATATTTTACAGCTACTTTTTTAACTTCTTCAGTTGTTACTTTATTAAATGCTGCGGGTGCGTCAAACATTTTTTTATAATCACCAAAGAACACTTCGTATGTCCCGATATTATTTGATTTGCCATTGATGGTTTCTACCTGCCCATAAAATTCCATCAGTTTCTGGTTTTTTATTTTTTGCAATTCATTTTCTGTTATCCCGTCTTTTTTTATTTTTTCAAGTTCTTCGTAGATCGCTTTTTCCAGGTCATTTTCATGTATATTTTTTGCAGTTACTGCTGCTATTATAAATAAAGTAGGGTCAAAGCTTTCTCCAAAATTGGTAAACACTTGTGTAGCTAATTGTTTTTTATCAACCAATGAGCTATAAAGCCGGGATGATCTTCCGCTGGCAAGAATATCGCTGAGGATCGTGAGTGCATAATAGTCTTCATGTTTTGCTTCCGGTACGTGCCATCCGATCCCTAAATAAGGAGTAGCTACATCTTTTTGCATCATCACTCTTCTTTCACCTGTTTGTGGAGGTTCAACAATATTCACTTTTGGTGGTGCAGGTTGCGCAGGAATAGGTTCAATATATTTTTCAGCGAGTTTTTTTATTTCATCAAATTTTACATTACCCGAAATAACAGTTACACAGTTATTGGGGGCATAGTATGTTTTAAAATATCTTTCCAGGTCGGTTTGTTTCCAGTTTTTCATATCATCCTCATAACCGATGACTGGCCAATGATAAGGATGCTCAAGGAAAGCGAGGCCTTGCGCAGTTTGAAAAAGTAATTGCCAGGGAGAGTTTTCCAGGCCAGTACTTCTCTCACTTAGTACAACGCCTCTTTCACTCTCCACCATTGTAGGATCAATACTTAAACTTGAAATACGATCTCCTTCCAGATCAAAAATTACTTCAGTGGCAGAAGATGGGAACCAGTTTGTATAAACTGTTACATTTTCTGTTGTGTAAGCGTTATTGGCGCCGCCGTTAAACTCCATGGTCTGGTCAAACATTTTGGGACCAAATTTTTTTGCGCCGTTGAACATCATATGTTCGAAAAAATGAGAGAGCCCCGTAATGCCTTGGTATTCGTTGCGACTGCCAACTTTATAAAACAAATACATATTTGCATTGGGTATAGAGTTATCTTCAATTACAAGAAACTTCATCCCGTTTTTTAATGTAAAAGTTTTTACATCTTCAGCTTTTATTTGTGCCTGTGTAGACATAGCAAACAGGACAAAAGCTATTGTGATAATTCTTTTCATATAATGAATTTTGATCAGCGTTAAAGCTAAGGAATCATTATTAATCAAATCCACCATTCATAAAAATTAAAGTCCCATCAATGACGGGACTTTAATTTTTATCGGTGACCGAATAAATTATTTTATTTCAAAATCCTTTTTGAAGGACATAAATGTGAACCGGTAAAGTGAATTGGTTGGATCAAGCTGTGTCGCCTTCATATAATGATTAAAAGCTTCTGCTATATAATGATTTTCCTCCAGCACAAAACCAAGGCGAAAATTCATTTCTGCTTCGGTTTCCGCAGCGTCATGTTGTTTAACTGAATTAAAGAAATTAACATAATTGTCTTTTGTAACATAGTGAAGATATTTCCTGTCTTGATTTTCAGGCTCACCCTTCACCGTTGCACTCCAGTAATAAACTTTACCTGGCTGCAATAATTTTAATAACTCAGAAATATCTACATGCTTTTTCTTTACTTCTTTTGCCAACAAAACTTTTGTTTTGCTATCGTCATATAGTTTAAAATCAAATTCTTCAGCTTCTGTATAAGCTTTCCAGGAAAGAGGAATAGTGCCGGAAACATAATTCACTGAATCCAGGCGTGGGTCAACCCAAACGTTATTAATATCGCCACGGCCAACAGCTCCCACATTTGCCATGTAATTCTTACGGTTTTTTTCAGGTGTGCCTTTTGATTTTGTCAGTTCACTCCAGATGTATTTCATGTAATTGGCGCTAACAGAACTGTTATTTGTTTTGCATGAATCCGAAAGGATTGCCGTAGTATAATTGCCGGCCTTGTTCAATGAAAACATTTTTGTTTCATTGCAAAGCAAAGTGGCAAAAGAACCGGCTGCAACTTTGATCGAACTATTAGCATTGAGGATCGTGCCGACCTTTGCTTTTGTTTCCACTTTGTTTTCAACAACAGTCACAGTGCCTTTCACACTGTAAACAACAAACATGTTTTCCTGTGCTGAAATAAGGAATGGGAAAAATGCTC
>JBIOVR010000564.1:0-6764 GCA_044867875.1 Chitinophagaceae bacterium | reverse complement strand
CTGCTTTAGGTCCATCACCTTTTCCTTTTGTACCATGGCAAGATTTGCAATGCTGCGTATATAGCTCTTTACCGGTAGCAAGAGAAGCTGCATCAGACTTGACAGGGTTGGTCATGTTTTTATACTTATCAGGAACTGGCCATGGATCATTTTGTGATTTAGATACAAAGGCCATTAATATAGTTACAAACATTACTATAAACAGGATGGAAATATACTTTTTCATAATTCAGAGTTTTTATTTTTTGATGAGTAAATACTTTTTTGTTTTTATGATACAGTTTTTGGTTCTTCTTTTCTCAGGCGAAACAGTTGAATAATGATAACAAGATAATGTCCCCAAACTGCAGACATAAGGATAATAAAAGTTACCAGCATCCAAATAGGAGGATGTGAGCTCCACAATGCACGGGGCAACTCCTTTAGTTCATCAGAAACAGGAGTTCCCCATTGTTGCGTGACGGCAGCTTCTAAATTCCCATACACTTCATTTTCGTCGAGCTTGGCCAATAATGTGATATTCCCGTGTGAGTCACCAGGAAGATTGTTTGGAATTTCTATTATTGCTTCACCGGCCTCATCAGTTTTTCCTTCGCCCAATTTCAAAGCGCTGAATAATCTATTTACAAAAACACCAAGATCAGTTCCAGGTACTGCTGTTTCCGTTCCAGTGCTTAGGTCAACCAGTTTTACTTTTACAGTTAATAGTGAATCTTCTTTTACTGGTGTGATCTCAAGTCTTGCTCTTTTTACAGAAACTAATTCTTCTGCTGATTCAATTGAATCTTTACCGAAAAAACTCGCTTTGAAATTTAATTTACCTTCTTTATCTGTAGTTAACTGATCGGGTTTGCAGGTGAATATTGCAACACCTTTGTTATCAGTGATCACCTCACCTAATTTTTTTGCAGTTGAATCTGCGCCAATAGTAAATTCAATTGTTAACCCCGCCAGTTTAGTAAGTGTTCCATTGATCTTTGCTTTTACACTTGTTTTCAGATCTACACTGTTGTCGTTTTTCTGTATGCTTACAAATTCGATAAGCGGTGCATAAGTAGCTGCTTCTTTCACTTCTGGTTTTGCAGAACTATCTGTTTGTGCTATTAATTTCCCCGGAATAGCAATCATCAACGCCAGGAAACTATAGGCAAGTATTTGAATTATTTTTCTCATATAATAAGTTTATGCTGGAACGATCTCTCCTTCTGGTTTAGTTATCTTTTCAGCTGCTTTCTCTTTATCACCAAATTCAGAAATTGGTATAATGGTCATAAATTTTGACAACAGCGTAAAGAATAAAAAGAAAGTAGCAATACCGGCGAATGTCAATGCCCATTCAACCCATGTTGGTGAATATTTTACATACTCCAATCTTGTATCTTGCATTGGTAACAATGGTGATTCAAGTGTAGGTACAATTATGAGGTAACGTTTTACCCAAAGAGCTGCCACCATAAAGAGAGAAGCTAAAGCGATCCAACCGGGCTTTCTTGTTTTCGGAAAAGCAACAATGAATATCGGTAACAAAATACCAGCTACGTTGGCAAATAAAAACCACCACCCATATTCAGAGAAACTAAACAGTTTATGAATGACTTCACTGTTCCATTTTTCAGAGCCAAACCAGTCAGTGAGGTATTCTGAAAATGTAAAATATCCATAAGCTGCGCCTAACACTAGCATGATATAACCGAGATAAATAAAATGTTTGTCATTTATATAGTCATACAGCTTATACATTTTTCTGTACACCCACATAGCCATGATCAATACGCCTGTCCCCGAATAAATTGCAGCTAGAACGAAATATGGTCCGAAGATCGTACTATGCCATCCAGGTCTTAAGGTCATACCGAAGATCCATGAAAGCACTGAGTGCACAATGATAGCTAATGGAATAATGATAACTGCCATCAGGTTCATGGAAATTGATATATGTTTTTTCTGACTGGGCGTACCACGATAACCAATAGCAAGAATTTTGTAAATTTTTTGTCTCCACTTCGGCACTTTTAATTTTGCATCACGATAGATGGCAAAATCTTTTATCGTTGCGAGATAAAGAAAAATAACACTGCCTGTAAAATAAGTACTAATGGCTAATACATCCCACGTAATAGGAGATTGTAATCTTGGATAGAGTATCAAATGATGTAGCCTGTCAAATCTTCCAACACAAAGCAGGATAAAAACGGGCCCAATGATCGTTGCAATGACAGTGATCATTTCTGCAATACGAATGATCGGCTTTCTCCATTCAACTTTTAAAATGTGAAGGATACCTGATATAACCGCACCGGCATAACTGATACCAATAAAGAAAATGAAGTTGGCAATATATAAACCCCAGACCACATTATCCCGCATGCCGGTTACAATATGTCCGTCGGCAATTTGCAGGTACAAAGCATAGCCCCCAACTATGATCCATAAAAGGAAGAATATCGTCCACATCCAGGATTTTCTGCCAAATTTTTCTATAGTTGGACGTTGTTTATCGAAAGCCTGTTGTTGAAATGAATTGAGTTGCATAAAAAAAATTTTCTCTTAATAGATCAGTTTTGTTTCATTATTATTTTTTTCCTTCTTCCATCACATCTCTAAATCTTCCTTTCAGATCCTCCGGTAATGCATCATAGCCACGTTCAACAGGAAACATCCTGTCTTTTGGAGGCAAATAATAAACTCTTGGTTTTGTTCCTAATTCTTCCATATACCGATAACCGCTTCTGTCTTTTATTAATTGAGTAAAACTTACAGTTTCATCACCATTGGTAACGGTATCCTCATTTTCATCTCCGAAATAAAATACTCCATTGGGGCATGCGGTTACGCAATCAGGCAACAAGCCTTGTCTTACCATATCAGGACAGAAATCACATTTTTCAACAGTGCCTACTTTGCTTGGAATACTTGTTTCAGGCGTAGCAACCATGTCTCTTAAATCAAGATCCTCTTTTGGCTCTTCCCAGTTAAACACACGGGTTGAATAAGGACAAGCTGCCATACAAAATTTGCAACCAATACATCTTTCATTGTCTATGAGCACTAAACCATCCTGGCGTTTGAAAGTTGCATTCACCGGGCAAACTTTTACGCATGGAGGGTTATCGCAATGGAAACATGTTTTAGGAAACCAATACGGTGCTGATTGTTCATTATCCTTCATCAGTTTTACACTCAGCCATTCTTTTTCAACAGGTAAATGGTGCATCTTTTGGCAGGCATTTACACATTTACGGGCATTTTTACAACGGGCAAGGTCAATCACCATCACAAATCTTCTTCCCGGAATTCCATTTCTTGCTTCTGCACTTGATACTATACTTGCATGATGATGACCCCGCAATTCTGAAGAATCTATTTCCACCATTTGACCATCAGGGGAAAGAAGTTTTACTTTTTCGACACTTGCTGCATGCTCATGCTTTTTTCCACCGCAAGAACATGCAAGACTGCCACAAGCAGTTGCTGCAACTGTTGCTACTGCTGCGGTTTTTAAAAAGTCGCGGCGTGATCTGTCATTTGTTTCTTCCTGTTTCATTGTGCAGTATTAAATGTTGGTTTAAATTTCATTTTCATTCTTGGATGGATTGTTCATCCATTGCAGTATTTCTTTGTTATTTACTTTTTGCTTGTTTGCAGCATCAAAAACAGCTTTATCAACTTCCACCAGCTTTCCATCTGCGGTAAGCATTTTTACTTTTTCTTTATTTAAGTTCATCAGGCCAGAGAAGAATGATCTGCGGGATCTGTTCGTTTCGTTTTTATTGTTATCCATAATTGGTAAGTATTACACGTTAAAGATTTGAAAAAAATACCCGGCATTAAGTTTATCTAAAACACCTGTGGGTATGATTATTATCAAGCAGACTACTAACAAGTATCAGCTGCATTATTTACTTGAGTGTGCTTAGTTGGCAATATGATAAAAGTCATGTTGTACTGAGCGCCTTGTCATGAAAGTGTAAAATGTCCACGGATACCTTTGGTTTCGTGGTTTGAAAAATTAGAAGTCTTTGAATTTAATTCCTCAATCAAAACAAACTTTTATGAAAAAAGTTTCATTAATAAAAGCGATGACCCTGTTCCTGGGGGTCATATTACTTACAACGTCACTTTTTCAATGTACAAAAGTGGGAGACAATATTCAGCATCTTGATCGTTTCTATCCCAACACACCTGATTCATCTATATATGCATCGTTTTACGATGAATTTAAGATTGCAACTGCTGATGTTACGCCTGCTACAAATGATGTAATCAAATTCCGCGGTGTGCAGACGATACTCCATGAATATTGTGGAACATCTAATTGTCACGGAGGTCCTATTAGTCCCAAGTTTGATACATACTCCGACATTATGAAGCATGTAGTTGCTGGTAATCCATCGGGAAGCAAATTATGGGAAATGATCACTACCAATGATTTCAATAAAGCCATGCCGCCTGTAAACAGCAGTCATGAATTAAATACAAAAGACAAAGCCATAATTTTTAACTGGATCTATAAAGGAGCTAAAGAAAAACCAGATCTTATTGATTTCAGACCGGCAGCGATCAGGCTTATCGCTGATGGTTGTGGTTCCGTCAACTGTCATAACCAAGCCACTGCAACAGGATCATGGGCGGAAAAAGGTACATTGGGTACAAGATATGGTATCGTTTCTGCAGATACCGCTTCTTTTTCTTTCTACGATGCAGGAACTGGTGCCTTGAAACGTTATTGCCAGATCATAAACAAAACTAAATTAAATCAGATATGGGGTGACTACAAGGATAGTGTAAAAAAATATTATGGAGATACTATAGGTAAAGCGTCCTACAGAATTTTAAAAACATTCGCGGGGGCTCCATGGGGCGTTTCTTCAACAAGAGGGCCATTAGGGAATTATGATGATATTGTAATGGACATTGTGTATCCAAAAAATATCCGCAGCAATACATCGCCGGTCTATACTGATCCGGGAACAGGAGTTGTCTATTATTCCAAATCAACCTATCTAAATAGCAACGATTGTTTTATCAGGAGAATTGACTCAACGCTTTTATTTCTGAATCCTCATACAGGAGCTGTTAACAGTGTTAATGGATCGATGTCATACCAGGATGGCGGACTGAAACCATCCGAGATCGCATTGATCAAAGCATGGTACTTCGCTGATCCAAATATTCCCGATGTATGGAAGTATGGCAAAAACAATGCAGGCATATTTAAGTATGCTAAATCAGGTAAGCTTATTACCAAACAATAAACCAATCAACTCATTCTAAAATTTCAGTATATGAAAAAAAGATTAATCATAATAGCCATGGCAAGTTCCATGATGTTTTATCTCTTGTCATCCTGTTATAAGAATAATGAAGATATACAAGCGGTTCCCAGGGTATCCTTCCGTGCAGAAGTAGTGCCAATCGTTACCTCCGGAGCTTGTGGTTGTCATAATAACGGAACAACCACTCAGGTTAAATTTTCTTATAAGGATACAATTTGGTATGATGCGATTTCTGCCCGGGTTAATTTGTTCGATGCATGGGTGCATGGTGGAACACATCCCGGTGGAGGAAATATTGATTTTAATCCTAATGAAAAAGCGATTGTAAGAGCATGGGTTGAGCAGGGCGAACCTTATGATGATGGTTCTGGTTGTACTGTTCCCACAGTTGTTACTTATACAAAAGATATAGTACCGATATACAACACTACTTGTAAAGGAGGTGCTTGTCATGGTGGTATAGCAGTAAACCTGACTTATGATAAAATGGTAGAAAAGCAAACCACATTAGCAGCCATGATGAATAGCAGCGGAGCTACCGGGCACCCGGGTGGGCCAATAAGCCTTTCCAAATGTGTTACCAATACGTTTACTGCCTGGATCAACCAGGGTATGCCTAAATAAGATTCAAATGAAAACTTCCTTAATAAAAAAATTAAAACAGGATTTATGAAAAAGATATTATTGCTGTTGGTTGTGGGATTGGGTTGCTGGTTTGTAACACTAGCCCAGGATAGTACTGAAGCTGTAACCAAAGAAGCACCAAAACCAAAATATGCCCGTGCTACTTTTAATTCGACCAAGATCATTAACCTGCAGAGCACAGAGATCATTCCACAAAATGCATTGCAGTTCATGGTTTCCCACCACTTCAGTTATCTATGGAATAAAGATCAAAGTACAGAGGACAACCTTGCCCAGTTTCTCGGATTAAATTCCGGCGTAGCGCAAACTTATTTATCTTTTGATTATTCAATCCATACTTCTGCGAATTTAGGCTTGGCATTAGCAGGACATTCAAGATATGAAGGCTGGGCTAAATTCAAACTCATGCGTCAACAAACTGGTCAAAAAAATATACCCGTCTCCATTAGCTGGTATTCTCTGGCCCATGTAGATTTTGCACAGGAAAAAGGAACAGGATCTCAGTGGGATAAATGGTCTTATCTCCATCAATTGCTGATTGCCCGAAAAATGTCTGACAAAGTTTCGTTGCAATTGATCCCTTCTTTGGTTTATCTGAATAATGTCCCTTACGGAATTAATAACAGCAATTTTGTTTGGTCAATTGGTGTGGCAGGAAAATACAAAGCAGCTGCTAAAATGAATATCACAATGGAGTATACACGTCAGCTAAACATGTATGAAAATATAATTGACGAGAGCGGTTCTATCACCCATTATAGCCCGGATCTTTTATCCGTGGGTTTAGAAATGAATACAGGAGGTCACTTGTTTCAGTTTTATGTAGGCAATACAATGAATTCT
>JBIOVR010000563.1:0-2834 GCA_044867875.1 Chitinophagaceae bacterium | reverse complement strand
TTTATCATGTTCATGGTTGGTTCTACGTTTTGGGGTATGGAAATTGATAATCACAATAAGTATAAACAAAGCCCATTGTGGACAAACCCCACCCTGACTGGAGTAGTAGACCAAAAAATACGTTTTCATATTTTAGGGGTTGGTCATGCAGGTAATCCTACAGATCATCAACATACATTTCATCTTCATGCCCATAGATGGGTAGATCCTGGAACCAACAATATAATAGATGTCAAACAGATACTTCCAGGTAAAACTCATTCTTTTATAATTGATGTAGGAGATGGAGTTGGTCCAGGACACTGGCAGTATCACTGTCATGTATTCGCACATATGGAAGCAGGTATGATGGGAGGATTTAATGTTGTATCAGGAGATCCAACTATAAATATACCAAGTGAAGCAGGTGCTTCACCCTACAAGAACTTTGCAGCATTTGAACTTACTGATCAACCGGCCAAATGGTTTACTAATTTAGCTGGAGATATAACAAATACAGGAACAGAATCTCTTGCAGTAATTAACAAGACAGGTAGTGTCAATTTCATGATGTCTGATGTAAGTGGAGTCCATACAGTTACAAGTTTTGTTTATCCCAAAGGAGCCATGAATATGCCTTTTGATGAGATAACAGCTTATGCTGGTGGAGGTATAGTAAAACTTGACCATCCTGGCCTGTATGTATTTGGTTGTAAATTACATCCCTTTATGTTAGGTGGAGTAATAGCTGATGACCCTTCTACTAAAGGTCTAGATCTTGGAGATGAGATTACATTGATAAACGGTGTTACAGTACCAACAAGCAGTGACCTTGCAACAAGACTCTTAAAGGCATTCTTTACTTTTACAGCTACAAATAATTGGCAAGATTATACTTTATCATCATCCTCCTCAGTATCATCATCTACATCTCCATCCAATTCATGGCATATCTCCTATCCTGACGTAGACGTACGAATAACTAATGGGACAGTTGTGAACCTAAAAGACACTCTAGAAAGTAGATATGGCCAGAATTTGACCTTAGATAAGTTAAATAATCCAGATATTCCTGGAGTAGGAGAAGTTTGGATAGATACTCAATTTGAAAAGACAGCAAGTAAATCAAAACCAGGTACTGCAACTGCGATCAATGCTACTGTATGGGAGATAACAAAAAAAGTTGCCCTGCCAGAAATAAATATGAATAATGCTCATAACATGTGGGCTGATAAGGACCAAAATTTGATCTATGCAACACAGTGGTTTGATAACAAGACCTCCATATTCGATAGAAATACAGGAAAACTTGTCAAAAATATTGAAGTAGGCCATGATCCTTCTCATGTAATGACAAGTACTAAAACAGATGAACTTATGGTAGCATTACATGGAGAACAAGGAGTTGCTCTTCTTGGGCCAAAAGGCGAATCATTCAAAAAAGTTATACCATTACAATTCCCTGGCTTAGACCCATCTCATCCGCATGGACATTGGATGAGTGATCGTTATATGGTAACCCCCGATGAATTCACAGGTACTGCAACAATATATGATATGATGGAAAACAAAATTCTTGGAAAAGTAAAGACTGGACATAGTCCCATAGCTATTGGAATGACTCCCAATGGAAGTAAATCATATGTTGCAGATTTCTTTGATAGTACTTTAAGCGTACTAGATACTGACAAAGGTACATTGATCAAAAAAATAAATCTCCTCGAAAATTATGATCCTATTTCTGGAAATGTTAGTGGACCTATAGGGTTCCTACCAATACAAACGCCAGTTAGTCCAGATGGACAGTATATGGTGACAGCTAATACAGGAAGTGGCACAATAACGATAATTGATACAGAGAAAGATGAGTTGGTAAAAGATTTGCCTTGTAGCGCTGGATGTCATGGAGTTAACTTTGGCGCAAAGAAGGATGGCGGTTATTATGCATATGTCTCTAGTTCATTTTCAAATGACTTAGTAATAGTTGATGGGGATCCCAACAATGATGGTGATCCAAGCGACGCAGAAATAGCAGGGCGTATTAGTCTCGTGGGTTCGCCAGAAACGCATGTAGATGACAAAGTTTCTGCATTGCACGGTACAGGAGGAATGGGTGTACTCCCTATTCCTATTATTTACAATGGATGGGTTCAAAATCTTCCTGAGCAATGGAAATCTCTGCTTACGGAAGAACAACAGAATCCCTATGTACAGCAGAAAGAAGAATAAAGAATCAAAAACGTAAAGGATGAAAGGAAAATTGAGTAGGAGTAACTAAATACTCCTCCTAGAATTTTGTAAATGCTTTGAATTGATAGTTTCTTTGAGTTGATTTAATGCATCCATTTTCTATTTTCTAAATATCCTACCAACTTTATCATTTCTTCTATTCGAGCTTGTCCTCCTGTTTGATTTTTGCACAATTCATAATGTTTTACAAGTTGTATATCCTCTTCCTCAGATAAGCTCTGTTTCTCTTGAACTTTTTCGAAAAAGGCATCTTCTTTCCCGGTATGGTCGAAAACAAAGACAGCATATGCTTTTAGAAATCTTGCCACAGGTTCTTTACTTTTATTAGTATTCCATTTTAGTCCTTCAGATTGGTCATATTTGTTGTCATGATCTATAAGAAGCTCCAATTCACGTCTCAGCATTTTTGCTATTCTTCTTCCAAGTTCATGCTCAATGAGGAATTTTCGTATATCTTCTGAAAAACTATTCTTGTACTGTGTAACTGGAAAGTAGGCGTTTTCTTCCTTTCCATGATGAAATGCATCTACAAACTCTTCGATGACAACAGAAATAATTTGAATATCCTCTATGGGAATGTTTTGATTCGAATACAATCCATCTGA
>JBIOVR010000562.1:0-4237 GCA_044867875.1 Chitinophagaceae bacterium | reverse complement strand
TTGATTGAGCATTTTTCCCGATCTCCACCAAACTCATCTTCACACCTTTTGATCCTACTTCAATGCCGGTATAAACAGTAGAGTTATTATATTTAAGTTTAAGACTATTCTGCGCCCATAAAAAATTAACAGAAACACTTAGACAAATAAACAAGATAAGGCAGCGGTTAAAGTGATGAGTGAGCATGGGAAAGGTTATTTGATAACTGTAAATTTAATTAATACAGTTCGCTGATGAACGATAAGATAACCACAAATGGGAGTGTGTGAATAGAATGTGATTAACTATGAATGTTACTGATCGGGCTCCTTCTTTAATATAGCGGCAACGGTTTGACTAACTTTTGTTATTTCTTCATCATACACTATCCTCACTCTTGCACTTTTAACTTCTGAAGAACTTAATGATAACAAGTGCCGGTTCTTACCTGCAGTAATAATAAGAATGGCCGTATTAGGGGGGATGCTACCGAGATTTTCTGCAACCATTTCTATTTCATGAAAAGTATTGCTCAGATCGATCTTTACATAAGTAGTCAGTGGTTTACCACTTAATCTTTGATGAGTCATTACGACTTGTTTATCTACAAGCACTGTTATTGAATCACCGTCAATTTGAGCGTTGTCATAAAAGTCCAGGCGAATAGTGCCGGTATCAACTTTTATTTCAGGAACTTCTTTAAAAGCAGATTCTCTTATTCGGGTTAAAATAATAGAACCGCCATCACAACTCTGCAATGTATTCAAAACATTGCCCGTCCAATAACCCTTCAGTATTTCTTTGTTTCCTTCGCGATAATAATTAAGTTCGAAATTTTTGACACAGATAACACAGCGTTGTGGAATATGATAAGTTGTTACGGTGCCTTCCTGAACAATAAGTTTTTTTGATGCACGGTCATATGATCCTCTGAAACTTTTCTTTACATAATTATCAATATCCTGGTAATGGTAAGAGTCACCAGCAACAATGTTGCCTTTTGCGTTTATCTGGAGTTCAATATTATTTTCGGGAAAACATCCTCTCATGTTGAGTGTGCCCTTCCAATAACCGCTCACATCCTGACCGGCGCATTGAAAAATGAGTGTAGTAAACAAAAAACTAAATGCCAGAAGTAATTTCACCATCAAAAATTAAGACAAAAAATTCGCCTAAAATGTGAAAATTATACAAAAGGTGAATATTATTTTAAACAGGTGGTTGATAACCCGGCCTTATGAACAGCCGTTTACTTATTCCTTGATCCCAGGAAGGCCACTGCAATGATCATAAAACCGATGCCAGTAATAGTTGGAGGCAATATTTTCCCTTTTGTTCCCAGATAGATCATGTAAATGCCGAGGAGGATAAGCAGGATAGCAGCAATGGCGAGAGTTGAATTCTTTTTCATCTTAAACACTTCAAACTTTTTTGTTTTCTAAAGAACATTTAAGTTCGGTAAAAATTAGCTGTTATGAAAATATCTTCCCGCCGCGGTTTTCTTGGCTCTATGGCATTGGTCGCTCCATTTGCTACTCTCTTAAAGTCAAACACTATCTTCGCTCAAAAAAAAGGAATGTTTATACATCATGTTTATTTCTGGCTAAAGAATTCGGGTAATAAAGAAGATAAAGCCAAATTGATCGAAGGATTGAAAAAACTTTCAAAAGTCAGTACGATCAAGAATTTTTATATAGGTCAGCCTGCCGCTACTCGTCGCGAAGTGATCGATAGTTCTTATGATGTTAGCTGGTTATTATTTTTTGATAGCGCCGCCGACCAGGATAGTTACCAAACAGATCCTATCCACCTGAAGTTTGTTGAAGAGTGTTCTGCGCTTTGGACTAAAGTAACTGTTTACGATTCTATTGATACGTAAAATAAAAAACGCTAAACTTATTAAAGATTAGCGTTTTTAAAATAAATTATTAAAGATCAATAGCCCCACTTCTTCATAATAGCAAGATCTTCTTTTGCACAATCTAGCGGCGTTTTGCCCTGGTATGATTCCTGCTCTATGATGTAATGAACATTCTTTGAATTTTTTCTTACCATATCAATTACATCTTTCGTATTTACTATACCGGCGCCAAGAATCGTGCTTTCATATTTTTCATTGCCTTCACTTGCTTTTATTTCATCCTTTACATGAATTGATGAAAAACGGCCGGGATATTTCTTTACGATCTCAGCTGCATTGGCGCCTCCATTGTACAAATTGCCAATATCCAGTTGCTGAATAACCAATTTTGGGTCTGTGCTTTTCATCATGATATCATACAGCATTTCGCCACCAAGACTTTCACTGAATTCAAAATCATGATTATGATAACCGAATTTCATTCCTGATTTTTTGCAAAGCTCACCGCTTTTGTTAAACACTTCCATAAAGCTTAAAAGACCATCTTTATCTTTTCTAAGCGCCGGGTTAAGGGATGGGCTGATAACATATTGCTGTCCCATTATTGCTGCATCTTCCACTGTATATTTCCATGAGTCATTAAATTCTTTTTTTGCAGCATCCCAATGCTGTGAACCCAATACCGTATGTCCACTTGGCATTTTCATTCCAAGATCATCCAATATTTTTTTAAATTCTGTTGGAGTATATCCATAAAATTTCCTGTTCACATAATTAGCATGCTCAACATGTTTGTAACCCATTTCGGCTAATTGTTTCAAAGTCCCCAAGGGATCCTTACCCATATCAGTTCTTACGGAATAAAGTTGGATTCCTACCAGTTCGTTATCTTTCATAGTTGTGCTGGCAAAAGAAACCCGTGATAATAAAGAGCTACCTGCTAATGCAAGTGTGGATCTTTTTATAAATGTTCTGCGTGAATTACTCATGGCAAATAATTTTAAATAGGGGTTTAAGATATGATTTTCCTTTGAATCTTAACAAGCATGCTGATAAATAAAATAAAATTTGTTTAGTAGGTAATGATAACCAGATGAGGGATTTGACGTGTAAACATTTCTTAATTGAATTATTAATCGTGTATGCTTTCAAACATTATCGTTTCTACGTCAGTAATTAAGGTTACATTACAGCAACAGGAAATAATTTATTTACAATGGAAAATGAGATCATCGTACAGTTTGTTTTTTTTGAGACAATGGGAGATAGCAATGAATTTATTTCTCAGTGGGATCAATATTCACAAGAAATGAAGAAAATTCAGAAAATAAAACTTCAACAGGAAACTGGTAATAAAAAGAAAGCAAAATACTTATCACAGCATTCGTGTTATAAGGATGAATTTAAATTTGTTTTCAAAAAAGAAAGAAGATCGGCACATTTCCCGGAAGTTGAAATGAGGGTGCGCCAGTTAGGAGGATATACTCCTTTGCAGATCCAATGCAATCATAATTCAAAAACAAATGAAAGCAAAGTGTTTGTTTTTATGAATGGATATGAAACAGACATGAATTCCTGTCGTAAGCTTTTACATTATCGTTTTCTGAATGTTTATAAAGCATATTTTGAAAGCAGCAGCTATGATTATATTCTTGAATTTTTTGTTGGCAATGATCACAGCACAGAATTCATGGATCAATTAAAACATCAAACCGGTCATTTTGAATCGGGAATATATAAGGAATGTGTGCTGCAAGCAGTTTGATGCAATGCTAAACAAACACACCGTCATCTCTCAATTTACTTCTAATTCATTTTTTGTCGGCAGTGTCGGAAAACTATGATGTGGTTCCGATTGATACCAAAACACCACCGAACTGATATCGGATTGCTGAACAAGGTACCGGCCCCCACTTCTCCAGCCAAGATCCTGTATAGTAATCTTTAATTTTTTTTCAAAACGAATAGGATCCATTATATGCCATCTGTACATTCCGAAACGTTGCATTACATTGTAATGGCCATCACCATCTACCACATGGTGTAAGCCGGCATAGGCCGTTGAAAATTCTGTGTAATCAACAACATCAACACCGGCAGCATTTTTCTTTCTTGTATCAAAATCATAAGAGCCACAAAAATAATCTTCAGTGCCTGTTCCATTGATCGTCGGGAACTTTGTATCATCATCCATAAAAAATTTTATCTCGCCTTCGCCCCACCATCCATTATTATGTACTCCCCATGCCAGATAAGTTCCAACATATTGTCCCTTGCCTTCAATATTATCGATGAGTGTGCAAATGCCATCTTTTACCTGGTTACTTCTCCTGTATTGTGCATGAAAATAGGCGGCATCTTCAGGTACAGTTGTCAATGTATAATCAACCTGGTAA
>JBIOVR010000561.1:0-5743 GCA_044867875.1 Chitinophagaceae bacterium | reverse complement strand
GATATAAGAATAGATAACATTCCAACTTGTGGCATCTTTGCCATATCCATCGAAGCAAGAAAATGGAGCAAATTCAAAGAAGCAAAAAAGAAATTTCTATTCTTCGATTACCCCAAGGCTCTTGTTCAATGACCCTCTTTTTAAACTTACCAGGAATACTCCGAGAAAGATCATAATACCAGCAAGCAATTTAGGAACTGTTAGATGTTCATGAAAAAAGAAAACAGCGATCAGCGTTGCAAATACAGGTTGCGT
Organism: Chitinophagaceae bacterium; assembly: GCA_044867875.1. GTDB lineage: Bacteria > Bacteroidota > Bacteroidia > Chitinophagales > Chitinophagaceae > VBAS01. The sequence continues at coordinate 5,488 of JBIOVR010000561.1, read as the reverse complement.
GTAAATATAAGAACCTGTTGTTCCGGCTCCCAGGTGTTGTATCCCATAAATATTAAAAAAGTAAGCAAGGAAAGTTCCTGGCACAACGACAAACAGAATTGACAAATAATGCGACCATTCTAATTTCTCCCAGGGAATTGAAACGAATTCATTCCATCCGAACGGAAGTATCATAAGAAAACCAAACGTAAACACCCACCTCACTACATGCAAAGGCGGATATTCAGCCATCAAGGGTTTTACAATTATAAAATAAATGGTATAAGAAATTGCATTGATAATGATCAGCAGGTCACCAAACAAATAATTACTAGCTGTGGATGATTGTTCTTTTGAAAGGATCAATAGCACTGCTCCGCCTATTCCCAATGCTAAACCCAAAGCTTTTACGATCGTAACCTTTTCTTTCAGTACTGCAAAGGCAAATACAGATATAAGAATGGGAGTTAATAGAATTAGTAACGATGCATGAATAGCGGACGTATAAGTAAGACCTTTAATAAAGAACATTTGATTAATGGCAATGCCTGTTAATCCGCAAAGAAAGAACCGGCCCCAATGTTTTCTCTTAATATGAGGCTTTACATCACTCATTGTCCATAATAACCAAAAAAGAATAAGACTAACACTAACCCTAAGAATATTTACTGCATAAGGTTTTATCAATGCCGGCGAAACATATTTTACCAAACTGAAATTGATAGCAAAAAAAAGATTGGTGCTAAGAACAGTTATATGTGCTTTGGCTTCCGGTTTCAATTAATTGACTTAAAGACGATATTCAAAATTCCTGGCCTCTTCAACATTCTTCAGTAGCGAAAAATTATTTTGATCTACACAAAAAGAAAATTGTTTTTTCATAAGATAGCTTCCAAGATATTCCTGTTCCGTTTGCCCTGGTGTTGGGATCAGGATGCTTTTTTTTCTCAAGGCAGCAATATCCATAACAGTACTATAACCACTTCGGCTAATGATAAACTCAGCTTTCATTGCCTCGTTGTTTAATTCTTCCGATGAAAGATGATTATAAAAATGGATGGTGTTTGTTGATGGGATAATATTTCTTTCTCCCGGCAACCCTCTTACAATTGTTGCAGTGGCCAGATAATTTACTATTTGATCTACGACTTTGTTTTCTAAAATTGTCCGTTGTGGCTCCGGTCCGGAAAGAATAATTAATAAATGATTTTTTATCTCATCGATATTCTTTCTCTCAAATCTTGATAATGGACAAATATATTTTGTGGGAATTGAGGGAAGTTTGGCAGGATGTGACAATGCTCCCGCTAAATTATTTTCTCCCTTTTCATCCGGTATCCAGCATTCATGAAAGCGGTTAATAAATTTATAATTCCATTGCTGTAATACTTTTTCACTCCATTTTCCCAAAGAACTCTTGATATATAGCTGGTGAGTGATAAACACAGAAAAAGCCTTTTCATGATAAAGGCCATAACGATTATCGGAGATCACTGCCTCAAAACCGAATTTGCTCACCTGCTCTTTTAGCCACTTATTTTCTTCTTTTATTGTTCTAAGAATGGATGGGATCTGTAAAAGGATCTTACCTGTAAGACCATTTTTTGCATATTTTATTCGATAACCTTTCAATGATAAAAAAGACAAGGAAGGGAATTCTTCCCTTAGTAATTTTTCCTGTGCTCCTTCGCCTGCAAGCCAAACCTCACAATTGTTATTTAATAAATCACTGATAACCGGCACACAACGAGTGGCATGGCCTAATCCCCAGTCGAGAGGGGCTACAAGCAGCTTTTTACCAGCTAATGAGGTCATATAATTTTTGGCAGCATTTAGCAATTGGTATACTAAATTGCCCGTAAAATAGTTTAATTTAGAAATCTATTTATGAAGAGATTAAACAAGATATTTTTAGCTGCGTTATTAATAGTAGCTGTTGGAGCCGCTGGCTGCAATAAAAACTATTATACCAGCAAGGCCAAAGGCAACGATTGTGGCTGTCCGAATAAAAAAGGAATGGTTGGCTATTAATGTAATTGTGTAATTGAAATGAAAACCCCGAATAGAGAAAGAGAATTGGTGCTGTTATCAAAAACAGCGCTGATGAGTGAGAAGGCTCTTGAAAAGGAATTGATCAACCTGGAGCATCTTTTTCTATATGCTGAATCAGCAGCTGCATTTTGTCAAACTCATGAACTGGTCCTTCGCAACCGGATCACAACTCAAAGATCAAAGCTTATCAAAATTTACAACGATCATCAATTAAAACCATTCAGGTTTTTACTGAACAAGAATTGACAACAATTTTTTAGCAAAGTTTAAAGTCTGTCACTTAGTCTTTTCACAAATCACGGCATTATTCTCGCATTGATGTAAAGCCTTGTTAAAGCCTTTTGCATGAATCAATATCTGCAAATGTGGGTGCGTTAGCAAGAAAACATCACACACATGCAGAAGTATATTTTTCTTTTGGGTATGATCTTTTTTATTGCTTCTTGTAAAAAAAATAATGATTCAACCAGCAATAGCTCCGGCAATGATGAATGCGTCATGAGATCGTCAGCAGGCAGCGGTGAAATAAAAGCGAATCAATATATCGTTGCATTTAATCCTGTTGTTAATTCACGAACAGCATCTCGTATCAGCCTTGAACAGTTAAGTAAAAGTATTTTGCAAAGAAACGCCATTGATGTTTCAGCATTAAAGAGATCATTTGCTGGTGAGCCCGGTGGTTTTATAGCAACGATGACCGGAGACCAAGCGGAAGCTTTGCGACATGATGGATCAATTGAAGCAGTAGAACCCGATCGAATTATTTCATTAGGATCATGTTTCACTGTTGTTGCGCCAAGATTAGTTACATGGAATATTAATAGAATTGGTTATGGAAATGGTATCGGTAAAACAGCGTGGATCGTTGATTCAGGGATCGACTTTGATCATCCTGACCTGACAGTTGATCAAACAAGAAGCCGTTCATTTGTTGAGGGACAAACATCTGCTGATGATCAGAATGGACATGGTACACATGTGGCAGGAATAATAGGTGCAAAAAATAATACGATTGGTGTATTAGGTGTTGCTTCTGGTGCCTCTCTTGTTGCACTTAAAGTATTGGATAAAGATGGGGAAGGCAATTTATCTTATATCATACAAGCTTTAGCATATATAAATACAGTTGCAGACGTAGGAGATGTGGTTAATATGAGTGTTGGAGGAGAATCAGCTTCTGCTATTCTTGATCAACAAGTGAAAAATACAGCAGCGAGAGGAATTTATTTTGCAATAGCAGCAGGCAATGATAACCAACTGGCAAATCTTAATTCACCGGCAAGGGTTAATGCCTCCAATGTTTATACGGTATCAGCAATTGATAGTCTTGATAATTTTGCCTCATTTTCTAACTATGGAAGTGATGTAGTTGATTTTGCCGCCCCCGGCGTTCGCATATTATCTACATGGATGGATAATAAGTATGCCTATGCAAGCGGTACTTCCATGGCAGCCCCGCATGTTGCGGGATTGTTGCTGTTACGTGGAAGAGACATTACAAGTTCTGGTGTTGCTAAAAATGACCCCGACAGTACTCCGGATCCTATTGCACATTATTAATATAAAAAGGAGAAGTTTGATCTTCTCCTTTCTTATTTAAGCTTAAGATCGTTATTGCATTCTACAACGATATTTATATTCAGTTCTTATTCTATCGCAGGAGTTTGTTTTACTTGATTTGTTTGTATTTTTTTGTTTGGCGGTTTTCTTTTCTGCAAGTGTAAATGGAATTCCGATTCTCATATTCCATCCTGATGCTTTTGATTCAAGCGTTGCATAATTTGTTTTTATACCTGATTCGCTTGAAATAGTTTGTTTATCCATATTACCAATGCCTGCGAAATAATTGATGCTTACATTCAAAAGTCTTTGATTGTTTCTTCCAAATTCAAAACCCATTCCTGTAAGAAAAGCTGTGTTCCAATTGCCGGCACGATATTCATAAGCTGTTAGAGTGCCATCTGTTTTTGTAACAATATCTGTTTTTGGAGCGGTAATGTATCCTATACCCATGGATGGCTGCAAACGAACCCATCCGCCTTTATTTTTGTTTTCAGCTTTTTTCGTAGCTGTATTTTTCCTTTGGCAATGACTTGACCGCGAAGAATAACTTCTTGAACAATTGCTGCGATAAGAATAACTACCGCAGGAACCTTTACCAGATGATTTAGTTTTTGATGTTGATGTACTTGTTGATTGCTTTGCTTTATTAAAAAAGATCGGCTTCGTTGTATACTGATAACCTGCTTCCATCCGCAATTGCATATTTGCTTTTGTTGCAGTATATGCATTCATTCCATTTTCAATATCATTAAAACCATATAATACACCTGACCTGCTTGTACTGGCTCCAATATAAGGTCCAAAACCTTGTTTAAATTTATAATCAAGACGCAAACTAACCTGCGGGTTAAACTCCCCTCCAAGCGGAGCAAAAGATCCGATGTCATTGTAATTAACAGACGTTCTTGAATTTTCAAAACCAACTTGTGGAGTTAAAGAAAGTTTTTGGGCATTCATTGTAAGCGCAGAGACAATGAACAGGCCCGATAGGACTACACTTCTCATGGCAATAAATTTTAGTGTAGAGAAGTTAAGATAATTTTTTACTGAGAAAAAATTTAATGTATGAGCGGCTGAGGCGACTAATGTAGTTTTCTCAAAGCCTCACCCAATCTGCTGATCATTTCATTTATCTCTTCTTTTTTGCAAGTGCCAACGCTGAGTCGGTACCATGGATTACTGCGACTGCTGCCGAATGCATAAAATGGAACGATTGCCAAACCAGCTTCGTTTAGAACATAAGCAGTTACATCGCCTTGTGTTTCTAATATTTTTCCTTCTGCTGTTTTTTTACCGGCAGCGTCTATTTTTATAGTTAAATAAATTGCAGCTTCAGGCGTGATACAATCAACAGGCAATCCTTCTTTTTTTAATTTCATGAAACCTGCATGAATGCCCCGCAATCTTTCTTCTATTTCATTTTTAAAATGTAGCAGGTAGTTTTCAATTTCTTTTTTCTTACCTAAAAAAATTGCTACGGCTTTTTGCTCTGCCATTGGCGCCCATGCACCCACATGCCCCAAAATTGATTTCATTTTATTAATGACTGATGCTGGTCCCATGCTCCATCCTACTCTTACACCAGTTGCTGCAAACACTTTACTGATCGCATCTATAAAAATGGTATAGTTGCGCATCTCCGGTCTTAATGAAACGGGATTGTAATGTTTGATATCTCCATAAGTCAAATGCCAATACATTTGATCATACATAATAAATACTTTCTTTTCTTTTTCGCTTCTTCTTGCATTTTCTTCAAGCACCAGGTCACAGATTGCTTCTAATTCTTTTTTTGAAAACGTGGTGCCGGTTGGATTTTGCGGAGAGCATAATGAAATAAGCGTTGCTTCTTTTATATGCGGACGAATATCATCGGCTGTTGGCATAAAATTAT
>JBIOVR010000560.1:0-2340 GCA_044867875.1 Chitinophagaceae bacterium | reverse complement strand
ATGAATTTTTAAAAAGAAAGGCAATATCGGTTGGCTCAAACTTAATGGAATTCAGGCTCATGAAAAGGCTACAAATAGGTGTTAGTTTTTTTTGTTTCTTTGTGCTTCAAATGTAAACATTTATGATTGCAAGTATGGATATAAACATTACCAAAGCAGGAAGAAGTAAGTTACAGGATATAAATCTTGATAATCTCCCATTTGGTCATTTTTTCACTGACCATATGCTTGAGGCAGATTTTGAAGGCGGCGAATGGAAAAACATAGAGATCAAACCTTACCAACCATTTTTAATGAGCCCATCAGCAGCTGTATTTCATTACGGCCAGGCAATATTTGAAGGAATAAAAGCTTATAAGGATCAAAATGGTGAAGCATTTATTTTCAGACCGCATGATAATTTTAAACGTTTTAATATCTCAGCTGAGAGAATGCAAATGCCAACTGTGCCTGAAGAATTGTTCATGGAAGGAATGAGAAAGTTGATCAACATCGATAAGAACTGGATCCCTCAAAAACATGATCACTCACTTTATATAAGACCAGTAATGTTTTCATCCGATGAAATTATTGGCGTACGTCCATCAGACAACTATAAGTTTTTTATTATTCTTAGTCCAACTGGTCCTTATTATGCAGCTCCTATGCGTATCTATGTTGAGGAAAAATATGTAAGAGCAGTGGAAGGGGGAGTAGGGTATGCAAAAACTTCTGGCAACTATGCAGCTGCTATGTATCCAACTGCAGAGGCTAAAAAGCAAGGATATGACCAGGTATTATGGATGGATGCAATAGAACATAAATATGTTCAGGAATGCGGAACCATGAATGTTTTTTTTGTAATTGGCGACAAAGCAATGACTCCAGACTTGAAAAACGGAACAATACTGGACGGTGTGACAAGAGCAAGTGTTATTACCCTGCTAAAAGAAATGGGTTATAAAGTAGAGGAAAGACCTATTAGCATTCACGAAATCATCGATACTTATAAATCAGGTGTTCAAGTTGAGGCATTTGGAGCAGGTACTGCTGCAACAATTTCTCCTATAAAAGAGCTCAAATACAAAGATTTTGTAATGAATTTTGATGTGGAAAAATGGAAAGCGGCTCCTGCGATCAAAACCACAATGTCTGAGATCAGGGAAGGACTTCGGGAGGATAAATATAATTGGATGTGGAAGGTTTGATCCTCAGTAACAAATAAAAATTTCAGATACCAATTGCTGAAAAAGAGGTTGGGATTTATCATTTTCCAGAAGGCTATAAAAACTTTTGAATTTGATATTTGTTTTTTGGTTTTTACCCTGTTGGCCATTACCTTTGCCCCCCTTCGGGAAATAAACCCCGAAGCAATTAAAAGGTTCCAGAATGCCTACAATTCAACAGTTAGTTCGCAAAGGAAGAGAAATCATCAAAGCCAAAAGCAAATCAAGAGCTTTAGATAGCTGTCCACAGCGTCGAGGCGTTTGTACAAGGGTTTACACAACTACTCCTAAAAAGCCAAACTCGGCTCTTAGAAAAGTTGCCAAAGTTCGTTTGACAAATAAAGTTGAGGTTATCGCTTACATTCCAGGTGAAGGACATAATCTCCAGGAGCACTCTATCGTGTTGATCCGTGGAGGTCGTGTTAAAGATTTACCAGGTGTTCGTTATCATATCGTTCGCGGTTCATTGGATACTGCTGGTGTAAAAGACCGCAAAAAGAGCCGTTCTAAATACGGTACTAAAAGAGAAAAAGTAAAAAAATAATTAGTATAAAAAGAATACTTCGTCATGCGTAAAGCCCAAGCAAAAAAATTACCCTTAGCTCCGGATCCGAAATTCAATGATAAATTGGTTACTCGATTTGTAAACAATATCATGTGGAGCGGAAAGAAAAGTACTTCATTCAACACTTTTTATGATGCGCTTGCTAAAGTAGCAAAGCAAACGGGTGAAGAAGGTTATGATGTATGGAAAAAAGCGTTGTCAAACATTACACCATCTGTTGAGGTTCGCAGCCGTCGTATCGGTGGTGCAACTTTCCAGATACCAACTGAAGTTCGTACTGACAGGAAGATCTCATTAAGCATGAAATGGCTAATTCGCTATAGCCGTGAAAGAAATGGTCGTAGTATGTCTGATAAACTTGCGGCTGAGATCGTAGCAGCTGCAAAAGGTGAAGGATCAGCTTTCAAAAAGAAAGAAGATACACACCGCATGGCAGAAGCTAACAAAGCATTTGCCCACTTCAAAGTATAAGTGAGAAAATTGACTGATATAAGGGCCATCCAACCGGGTGGCTTTTGCTTTTTAAAGGTGATTTGACAAATGAATTAAGTAACTGATTCTAAGGGAAAC
>JBIOVR010000559.1:0-3731 GCA_044867875.1 Chitinophagaceae bacterium | reverse complement strand
TTCCGCCCAAACCTCATAATCAAAAAACACAGCGTCTGGATTTACATCTTTGATATTCCCTATCTCATTGCTGGTGCATGAAAAAAGAAAAATCAATGAAACAATGCCTATATCTTTTAACCCAAACAGATATTTCATACAATGATTTACTATTAATACTTATTCTATCCGCAAAGTTCCTTAAGGAAATGATAAACCGGGAAATTAAGTTTAGAAGTCTTCTGTTTTTTCGCCCAGCAAAATTTCCACAACATACTCATTCCCGCTTTTCCTTAACCTGAGCCATACTTTGAAATCGTCAAAATCGCTGCTGCTTCCCGAAATTGCAAACTCTGATTCTGTTTTATCCTTCGAAGTATCCGGCGGAACAACCTTGCCTGCCAGTTTTTGTTTGCCGGTAAGAAAAGAATTTGTAATAACCGCTGATTGCAATTGTGTTGCCAGTTCATTGTATTTTGCTTTTGCTTTTGCCACGTCAGCAGTTCGCAAAAATTTTGCATAGTAGAAAGTATTTTCATCAAAGTCTTCCGCTACCTGGTTTTTATCAATACTTCCCGGAATATTTACAAGACTGTAAGTAAATGTCAATACGCCATCTTCGTCAATTTCCTCCATCTCCGATAAAACATCGTCATCAATCACTATGTCGCCGTAAATATTATCAAAAATATCCGGGTATGATTTGATCGCAATATTTAATCCTTCAGCAAAATTTTTGGGACTTCCAGAAATAACTTCTCCCGACGGAGTCGTTACCGAAGTAAGTTTCTTTACGACGCCGTCTTCCCAAATTCCTATTGTTAGCCGTCCATTTGTTTCAATCCTGTAACCCTTCCCATTAATTCTTCCTTTTACATAATCGCCAACGAACATTGTGCCTTCTTTATTAAAAAAATATGTTTTACCGGTAAATTCACCATTTACCGCACCGCCATAATAAGCAGTTTGCTTGGCCAGGTCAAGATCCAGTATCTGGCCATTCAAATGATCATCAATATAGTTTCCTTCAGAGTAAAACTTTTTATATTTAAAATCATAACAATATCCCGAAGCTCCTTTGTCACCAATAGGCCCCAAAAAACGAGTACTGTCACCAATGATCACACCATTTTTCAAATGCCCGGCGACATAATAACCAAAATAACGTTTCTGTTTTTTCAGATCATAATAATAGGATGAATCAATAAGAAACTTATCCGTATTTGTAGGTCCTGCCAGGATATGATCATCTGTAGCTTCTGCGACCAAAGAAGGAGATTTTAAAAAACTGCTAAACGAAGGTGTACCGGACTGCACCCACTTATCATCAATCCATTCGCCTTCATAAAGTTTTTTTGATTTTATTTCATATTGATAACCCATCCCATTTCTTTTATCATCTTTATAGTTTACATCACTTACTACAGAACCATCTGAAAATATTTGAATGCCACGGCCATTCAATTTATCATTTGAAAAATTTCCCACGATCATGCCGTTATCTTTATAAAATAAAACGCCCTTGCCTTGCTTTACTCCATTAACAAACTCGCCAATGTATAATATTCCGGTTTCGCTCAGGAATGAACCTTTACCATTTAGTTTTCCGTTTTTCCACTCGCCGGTAAGAAAAGCTCCTTCTTTAAAAAACATAGTGCCCCTGCCATTATACATTCCATTTAGAAATCCTCCTACATATCTTATTGCGTTTCCTGATTTATATTTTGCAACACCCATCCCATTGGGTTTGCCATCTTTTATTTCGCCAGTGTAGGAATAAGAAACATCCCATCCGTCTTTAAGGCTCTCGATCTTTTTTACATTCTGGGCAAATAAAATTGTGGAGACAATTACAAAAAAAAGAAAGGTGGTGATCTTTTTCATTTTATTTTAATTGTGGCTTTGCAATATAACGTTACTAAAAGTAAAAACGATGAGTTGTTATAAAATACCTCAGCTGCATTATTCTTTGAATGTTTCGGCGGGCATGGCAAGCAAGGCCGGAGTTTTATAGATCGAGGTGACGAAGGTTAGTTAAAGAAAATGTAAGAAGTAAAAGCGATTAATTGTTTTTGGTTAATTGGTTTCGTGGATTTTCTTACTGCATAATATCAGAATGCTGACTACTTACTGCTGAACAAGAAGCCTTATCTTTGCCACCCCCGATAAAATCGGGGCAAGCTCTGTCAATTTGGCTCATAAGTTATTGTAGCACTTTATTTGACAGCATTTTGAACCTCGTGTATCGGGATTTAAAAACAGAACCCTAATCAAGAATAATATGAGTTTTTTTTCGAAACTATTTGGCGGCAGCAAATCGGAAAAGGATGTAAAAAAGATCCAACCACTTGTAGGAGAGATCAACAATCATTTTACCTCTTTTCAATCACTGACCAACGATCAACTGCGTAATAAAACAACAGAATTTCGCCAACGCATCAAAGCACATCTTACAGCAATTGATAATGAAATTTTTGCTGCAAATAAAAGAACAGAAGGTCTTCAGTTCAATGATCTGCTTGGTAAGGATGCCATCTACCAGGAAGTAGATAAATTAAAAAAGGACAGGGATAAAAAAATTGAAGAAGTCCTTAAAGATATTTTACCCGAAGCTTTTGCAGTTGTAAAGGAAACAGCAAGAAGGTTTAAAGAAAATACAGAAATATTCTCCACTGCTACGCAGATGGATCGTGACCTGAGTGTAGAAAAAGAATATGTGAAGATCGATGGTGAAAAATCCATATTTAAAAATTCATGGACGGCAGCAGGTGGACAGGTAACCTGGAACATGGTGCATTACGATGTGCAGTTGATTGGAGGAATGGTTTTGCACGAGGGAAAAATTTCTGAAATGGCAACGGGTGAAGGTAAAACACTTGTATCTACATTACCTGCTTACCTGAATGCACTTGCTGGTGAAGGAGTTCATATTGTAACAGTCAATGATTATTTAGCTCGCCGTGACCAGGAATGGAACGGAACTATATTTGAATGGCTTGGGATAACTGTTGATTGCATTGATAAACACCAGCCAAACAGTGATGACAGGAGAAAAGCTTATCTCGCTGATATCACTTACGGTACCAATAATGAATTTGGTTTTGATTACCTCCGCGATAACATGGTTCATTCTCCTGAAGAAATGGTGCAACGCAAACATCACTATGCGATGGTGGATGAAACCGATAGTGTTTTGATCGATGATGCCAGAACTCCTTTGATCATTTCCGGACCAATACCAAAAGGTGAAGATCAGCAATATCATATTCTGAAACCAAGAGTACAACAATTGGTGGAAGCGCAGGAAAGAATTGTACGTAACAATCTGAATGAAGCCAAGAAAAAAATTGCTGAAGGTGATGATGATCCGAAAAGTGGAGGACTTCTTCTTTTCAGAGCTCATCGTGGTTTACCAAAATATGGACCTACGATCAAGTATTTAAGTGAATCTGGGATTAGAGTAAAAATGCAGAAGACCGAGAATTATTATCTCGCCGATCAGCAAAAGGAAATGCCTAAAGTGGATGATGAATTGCTTTTTCATATTGATGAAAAAAACAATTCAGTTGATCTTACTGATAAAGGTATTGCCATGATCACCAAGGCTGGCGAGGATTCTGAATTCTTTGTATTACCTGATATTGGTGTAAGGCTTGCAGAAATAGAAAGAACTGATTCTAATCCTGATGAAAAAATGCATCATAAAGAAGATGCCTTGAATGATTTTCGTGTAAAAGCTGACCGCATACATA
>JBIOVR010000558.1:0-5775 GCA_044867875.1 Chitinophagaceae bacterium | reverse complement strand
ACAGATTTTAATTGGTCACCTGTATAGGTTTTGGCAGCACCTGTAAAATTTCCTGCAGGTCTTTTATATAATCCGTTATTGACAACTACTTCACTGAGCACAGCGGTTGAAGAAGCCATTTTAATGGTTACATCAGCCTGGCCGGGTTTTAACTTTATTTCTGTTCTCACATGTCCAACATAAGAAACTGTCAACACGGATCCTTCCGGCACATTTTTTAATTCAAATGTTCCGTCATTTTTAGTAGTAATAAAAATTTTTGTTCCCTTGATGGTAACAGTGGCGCCTGCTAAAGCTTCGCCAGCCTCATTTTTTACAACACCCTTTACTACTGCAATTGGTTTTTCCTGCCCGTAAACAATGTTTGTCGTGATAAAGGACAGAATCAGCATGCAGGTTGTCACCAAAGAAAAAAATCGATGCTTACCTGGAAATTTATTTTTGAAGTAATTCATAACAATAGTTGTCTTTATTCAGTCGGTTTATTTTTCTAAAACAATTTGTTTCTTACTCTGGTTTTATAAAAACATAGGATGCATCTGCCACCACCGGAACCCTGGTAAAAGGCAACGAAGCAAATGGCAGGTTTTTCCTTTTATAGAAATAAAACATTTGTCCTTCAGCCAGGAATTCTTTCTGGTACTCCTTTCTTATTTCAATATTGAGGCTGTCTCTTTTTAAAGCAGCCAGAGTATACTTAGGAACATTGCGATGCACTCTTACTGAATCGAGCAGGTCAGTTGCCTTGAGTGAATCTAGTGCCGCTGTAGCACACTCGGCAGCGATATAATACATTTCTGTAACCCGAATCATTGGAAGAACATTGGCAAGATTGGCAGTAGTTGCATAACATTTTCTTGGTGAAATATTACTGTTAGTAGTGCTGAAATTATATGTTCCTGTAGCGGGGTCCACAAAAGCACCTACACTACTATTGCCACGGCGCAAGTCACCTGCTGCACCACCACCCGCTACATATAAAGCCGTTTGATTAAGTACTGTAAAACCCAGTGGGGGATTTGTATTCAACACCGATTTATAATTCTGTAATGAGCTATTATAGCTGCTGAACAGTGAGAATAAATGTTCTTTGGTAAACATCCAGTTGGTGGTGGTGGTGCCGGTAACCATTGGAAATTTATTGCTGTTGATCACCGATAAAGCATAAGCCTGTGCATTTTGAAGATCACCTTTATAAAGATAGATGCGGGCCAACAAACCTTTCACTCCCCAATATGTAAAACGTGAAGTGGTCGAATCTGTTGGGCTAAGTAATGTCTCCGCTGTTTTCAGATCAGCGATACATGAATCAATGATCGCACCGGTAGTTAAAACAGGCGCTGCATAAGGACTCACTTTCGTTACATAAGGGATAGCCGGTGCATTTAAACCTGCAGCTGCAGGAGATGGTGCAAACATTCTTACCAGATCAAAATGCAAAAATGCACGTACACCTAATGCTTCACCTTTAATTGTATTGTAATTATTTCCTGTAAAAACATTTTGCCTGCTGTCTACATTCTCAAGAACATTGTTTAGGTTGGCGATACTGACATAAAGATTATTCCAAATATTTTTAAAAGCTGTTTTTACGGCAGGATCCTGGAAATTGTACCGGGCACCCTCGTAATATAAATTACCAATTGCAGGCGAAATAGTTGTGTCATAACTTCTGCCGAGCACAGACATTAAACCGAAGGTCATATCTCTTCCATACACATTTATATGTCCCATTTGCAGGTAAACACCGTTCAATGCTTCTTTAAAGCCCTGTTCATTTGAGAGAACAGTGTTCTCATCAACCTGCAAAGGAGGATCTGTGTCAAGCCACTTTTTACAGCCAGTCAAAGACACTATGATCAGTGCAGCAGCCAGGAAATAAAATTTGAAACCTCTGTTATACATATCAATACTTTTAAAACTTTAAAAACTTGCAGTTATAGAAAATGAATACATGCGATGGAACGGATAATGAATTCCTTTTTCAGCTTTCATGGTTCCCGAACTGAAAACATTGTTAGCAACAAAACCAAGCTTTGCATTTTTTGCTTTGATCTTTTCAGCGATGCTTTGCGGTATTGCATAGTCAAGCGAAATAGCCGAACAGTTTATAAAATCATTCTCTTCAACAAAACGGGTAGTGGCATAAGTTGGTGATGTGATCATGCCATTTATTGATAATGGCTTGTATAAAGCATTGTCACCCGGCTGTGTCCAGCGGTTATCTGCAGACCTTCTGTCTAAATTATACCCGAGATCAGCATTCTCCAGCCTGTCTGCCAATGTTTGATTATAATATTTTGCACCAAACTGGTAATTGAAATAAATACCAGCGGTTATATTTTTTACTGATACGCTTGTTCCGAAAGAGCCCAGCCAATCAGGTGACATATCGCCGGCAGAAACTTTATCGGCTGCATCCCACGTGAATGTTTCTGTGCCATTTGCTTTCAGGAATTTTTCTTTTCCTGTAGCCGGATCAATGCCTAATGAATTAACAGCCCATATATCAGTAAGAGATTTGCCAGTTACATAGTGCGGCTGTGGTCTTGTCTGATCAACAGACATTGCATCGTTAGCATTGTTAAGTTTATCCAGGTATTCTGAAGTAGCTATGATGCGATCTTCATTACGAATTCCATTCAAACGGATATTCCATACAATGGCTTTTTTTACATTTTTTATTATGGCGTAATTAAGATCAAACTCGATCCCTTTATTTTCAATTGCACCAAGGTTATCATAGTAAGTAAAGTTTATAAAGCCTGTTGATGCAGGAGAAATTATTGGTAAAACGATGTCATTTGTTTTGTTACTGTAAGCATCGACACGAATTGATAGCCTGTTTTGTAATAACACAGCATCCATTCCAATATTTTGCTTCTGTGTTTCCGGGGCTTTAAGATCATCATTTTCAAAACCTGTTAAGTAAGCGCCTAGCCCGATGCCCCTTGTGCTTGAACTACTGCCACCCTGGACATACTGTGTGCCGGTATAATAATTATAATAAGTGTGACCAAGGTATGATTGAAAAAACTGGTTGCCTGCTGTACCAACACTGGCACGAACACGCAATTGATTTAAGATCTTGTTTTCATGAAAAAATCTTTCCTGGTGAAGATTCCAACTTGCACCGGCAGACCAATGTGATGCCACCCTGTTATTTTCACCAAATTGAGAAGATGCGTCTGCATTCACTGAAGCTTCAAATTGATAACGGTTATCATAGCTGTATGCAACGTTTCCATAGCCCGATACCAAACGTGTTTGAATCATTCCGGTTGCTGGCCTAGTGTTGGAATAAGCATTACCAAAAGCAAGATCAGATAATTTATCAGTGACAAATCCAGCTAATGCGATGCCGGTAGATTTACTTTTTGTTTCCAAACCTGTTACACCACTTGATGCATAGAACTGGTGCAACCCGGATCTTTTATTGTAATTCAGATTTAATGTTCCTTCCATGCTTGTAAACTCACTGGTGGTTTGATCATACTGTCCCCTGCTAAAAAACTGGTTGGGAGTATAATTTGCATAAACGGTATGTGAAGGCGGAAGGAAAAAATTCTGTTCATCTGATTGCTTACTGATCCCAAACCTTCCATTCAAATTGAAACCATGGCCGATCATCCAATTAATGGATGTTAAATTGCTTAAACGAGAATAGGCTGTTTCATCTGTTGTTGAAATAGTGCCGTTGTATGCAGGGTTATAATGACGTACAGTAATACCCTGGTAAGTTTCGTCTTCTAATATCCTGGTCATTTCACCTGTTACTGAATCATAAGGATCCCAGTAAGGATTTTGTTTGCCATATTCACTAAAGCTGCCATAAGTTGAATTGGAAGCGTTTGATCTTTGATAACTGAGATAATTATTAATAACAACATTCTTAAGCCGTGTACTGATAAAGCCACCAAAATTCACATTCTTCCTGTCTGATCCTTTCATCACACCTGCTATATCATTATAGGAGAAATCCAAACCATAATTTATATCATCATCACCACCTTCAAGTGACAAGGTATGCTTGCTACCGACTCCAGTCCTTGTTGGTATATCAAGCCAATTAGTATTGATCCCTTTGTTAACCTGGTATAAACGACTTTGGTACAAAGAAGCGTTGTTATTATATAAACCTGCGTCGTGTTCCAACTGTAGTTTTTCCGGTGCATTCCATATGCTATAAGAAGAAAGATCGGGAGTAGTAACCTGTACTTGACCGGAATAAGTAACTCTGAATTCACCTTTCTGCGGCTGTTTGGTTTGAATTAATAAAATCCCAGTGCCGCCACGTACACCATATATAGATGTTGCTGCAGCGTCTTTTAAAATTGTGATCTTTTCTATTCGGTTGATATCAATATCCAGCGCAGTCTGCAATGCAACCTGTACACCATTTAATAAAATAACAGGTTGATTTGGATTGGCAATATTGCTGGCAACATAATCACCAACGGAAGGATTGATCTGCGCACCTGTAACTGCAGAGCCAGATTGACTGGCAATAGTCGCTGATGCAGGAAAATTATACGAGCCTCTGATCTTTACAGAAGGAGCAACATTAGGATCATCGCCATTAAGATTATTTCTTGTAACAATAAAAGAAGGATCATAATATTTCAATGCCTCTGTAAAATACAGCGGATTTATTTTCCGCAGATCATTTCCTGATACAATAGTGGCTGCGCCGGAAAAATGTTCAAGTGGTCTTTCAAATAATCCGTTCTTATAATTATTAGCTGAGGATTGCATTTCTCTTCTTGCGATCCGGATCTGCAGATCAGCTTTTACTTTTTTTGATTCAGCTACATAGCCTGCCTTGGTTGTAGTAACCATAGTTCCCACCGGCACACTGTCAAACTCAACAACTCCTTTGCTGTCAGTATAGCCCCTTTTAGCTCCTCCGAAAACGTAAACACTGTCCACGGCACTTCCGTCCATCAGATCTTTTACAGTGATCTTTACTTTTCCAATTATTTTTTTGGGAATACTGTCTTTTGGAGCCTGCTGGTAGTATCTGCCATTTTCAGCAAACACTTTAGATGAAATACCGGTAAAAAATAAACCAGCAGTTAATAAAAGCATTAAACGTTTCATGAAAAAATTTATAGGTTTTGACTTTCTCAATTCTATTTGGCTTTCACCAGGGGTTTTCGGAAAAGATATCTTCTTCTTGACTCGGATCAACGCTCAGCCCATTTTTGAATAATTAATAACTCCTCTTTTTAATTCCTGCGCTGCTAGATCCGGTACAATTGAAAAATTCCTTTAAGACAAAATTCAGGGCGGTAAGTTAGATCGCTTTTTGGGGTGTTGGGCTGAGTATTAAACAAAGGTCACGTTTCAGATGACCAAATTGTTAATTCGGCGTATGAATTTTTTTGTAGAACGATGAGCCATATTCATCCTTTAAAAACCCCCGAATGTCAGTTAGTGAGAAGTGGCTTTCAATAATTTACCAGATTGCAGCATATTTTTCAAATAATTGTACATTGTGGCCGCGGTAACACTAAATACTGATCTCTTGTTAATATCTCCCTTTAGAAAAGGCGGCTTTTTTGTTTTTATTACCCATTGGCTTGCATGGCTCGCTCTACATTTTATTGCCTTTCTTCCCCGTCTCGTTAATATGGATATATCTGCCCTTTGGGAGAGTTTCTTATTTCATCACTTCGTTCTTGTTACTATCAATTTTTTACTGTTTTACATTGTAGCATTTTATATAATGCCCAGGATGGCAACCCTTCAGAAAAAATGGCTCTGGTTAGTTGC
>JBIOVR010000557.1:0-4314 GCA_044867875.1 Chitinophagaceae bacterium | reverse complement strand
GCAGCAAAAACAAGTGATTTAAATCCTGTAAATATTTCCCTGTTAAAATTGAGCATAGTGGTGATCTCTGTTTCATTTACATGTCCCGCAGTTCCTTCTTTATATAAATGTTGAAGTGTAGTTGTATAACCCGAGGTTACTGATCTGTATATTTCAGTAAGCCCTTTGGCCTTATTCTCTTTATTTTCTTTTAGTAACTCCTGAACTGCTTTGCAAAATTTTTCAACCTCAGCTCTTGTTTCTTTAAAAAATTCAAACTTTATCTCATTACTTGAATTTTGAAGCTGCTCCTTGTCGGGCACTGCATCTTTAAAACTTTTTGCTGCATACATGCCGTTTCGAATTGCTGACATGAGCCTGTCCAGCATTTCCACATCTTCTTTATTAGTTGCGGTTTTCTGCATTTGTATATAATAACTATGGATCTCCCCGTATAGGAATTTTATATACTCATACTTTTCCAGGATATTATTTTCCAGGTATCTCTTGTTAAGCTTTGTTTCTTGTTGTTTTTTATCATGAATTTCAAAACAGCTTAAGGCATAATTGCAAACCACTTCAATAAAATGGTTCGTTTCCTTCTCAAGTGCATCCAATGCAGTGGAAGGCTCTTTTACATCTACTTTATGAATAAACATTGTTTCATCATCTGCAGAACGAAACCTGTTGTCAAGAAAGCGGCCCAATACATTCAATAAAGGATAAAAAAGAATGATGCCAAAAATGTTTACGAAACTTTGAAAAAAAACAAGGGCTATAAGATTATCTTTTATTCCAATAACTTCTGTTATCAACTTGTTTATGGGTGAAAGAAAAAGTAATACAAGAGAAACTGTAATTACATTGATCAGAAAATTTCCCAGTGCCACTCTTTTTTTTACCGCCGTACCTTTTATACTTGCAATAAAAAGTTTTATCGTAGTTCCCACTTCTGATCCGAGAGTGATAGCCATTGAATCATACAGGTTGATACCACCAGCAAACAGGGCACTTAATGTAAGTGCCATAGTAGCTGAACTACTTTGAATGATCGTTGTAATAATAAATCCAACAAGAACAAAAACAATTACCGGTGAATTTTCATATTGAGTCAGATCTACCTGGTTAACGATTTCTTCAATACCTGATCGTATATAACCAAGGCCAACAAACAAAAAACTAAACCCAAGTAAAAAACGGCTCCAGTTATGCAATGGCGAGGTCTTATTAAAAAAAACATAGCCCAATCCAGCGATCCCTGTAACAGGTAATGCAATGTTTTCAATGTTAACTTTAAACCCTACCAATGCAATGATCCAGTTGCTGACCGTGGTACCGAGATTTGCACCGAGAATAATCGCCAATGCATTTTGCATGGCAATGATACCGGCACCTACAAAAGCCAGTACCATTAAACCAACTATAGAACTGCTTTGCAATACGGCCGTAACGATTGCGCCACCGCCAATTGCTTTTAATTTATTTTGAGTTTGCTTTTTTAAAAAGAGTTTGAATCTCCTGCCTGCAAGTACCTGCAATGATTCTTCCATGAGCATGACCCCTATTAAAAAGATGGCCACGCCTGCCAATATTTTCCATATATCAATTGATCCAAACATGTTTAATACTAAACAAATAATTATTCACCTTGTTTTTACTGATAAGATTTTGCCGCCAGGGTGAATTTAATCAAATACAATGATGCAAATATTCTAAATTATATTTGCTAAACAACCTCGTCTACATGAATATTGAATTTAATCGTAATGAAGATGCAATGAAATTACTGCTTAGTGATATGCGTCAGCGTTTGCAAAAAATATATGAAGGCGGCGGTAAAAAAGCAGCTGAAAAGCAAAAGGAAAAGAATAAACTTACTCCGCGGCAACGTATAGAATACTTAACGGATAAAGACAAACCTTTTATTGAGATCGGCGCTTTTGCCGGTTACAAAATGTATGAAGAGCAAGGCGGTTGCCCTGCAGGTGGTACAGTCGCCGGAGTCGGTTATGTAAGTGGCCGGCAATGTGTGATCCTTGCGAATGATCAAACCGTAAAAGCTGGTGCATGGTTTCCTATTACCGGTAAAAAAAATCTCCGTATGCAGGAGATCGCAATGGAAAATCATTTACCTGTTATTTATCTCGTTGACAGTGCTGGTGTTTTTCTTCCCATGCAGGATGAGATCTTTCCTGACAAAGAACATTTCGGAAGAATATTTTACAACAATGCAAGAATGAGTGCAATGGGCATAACACAAATTGCTGCAGTGATGGGCCCCTGTGTTGCCGGCGGCGCTTATTTGCCAATTATGAGTGATGAAACTTTAATGGTGGAAGGAAACGGCTCGATCTTTTTAGCTGGACCTTATCTTGTAAAAGCTGCTATTGGTGAAGATATAGATACAGAAACATTGGGCGGTGCAAATACTCACACAGAAATTTCCGGAATAGCAGATTATAAATTTAAAACAGAACAGGAATGCATGGATCATATTAAACGTATGATCTCTATGCTAGGAGAAAAAGAAAAAGCAGGCTTTGACAGGATTAAACCAGCCCCTCCTAAAAAAGATCCTGCTGAATTGTATGGGCTGTTCGCTTTAGATGGAAAGACATACGATATAGTTGATGTTATTGAAAGAATTGTTGATGATTCAGAGTTTGAACAATTCAAAGAAGATTATGGTAAAACAATTGTTTGCGGTTATGGAAGAATTGATGGATGGGCAGTTGGTATTGTAGCGAATCAACGAAAGATCGTTAAAACAAAAAAAGGCGAGATGCAATTAGGTGGCGTTATCTATAACGATAGCGCTGATAAAGGCGCACGATTTATTCTCAATTGCAATCAGAAAAAAATACCACTCGTTTTTTTACAAGATGTAACTGGTTTTATGGTTGGCAGTCGAAGCGAACATGCAGGAATTATAAAAGATGGCGCCAAGATGGTAAATGCAGTTGCTAATTCAGTTGTTCCAAAGATCACGATCATCATTGGCAATTCATATGGTGCCGGCAACTATGCAATGTGCGGCAAGGCTTATGATCCTCGATTTATTTATGCATGGCCAACAGCAAAGATCGCTGTAATGGGTGGCGACCAGGCTGCAAAAACATTGTTGCAGATCCAGGTGAATGCCATGAAATCCAAAGGACAGGAAGTGAAACCTGAAGAAGAACAAAAGTTGTTATCTGAAATAATTAATCGATACGAATTACAAACAACTCCTTATTACGCTGCTGCAAGATTATGGGTTGATGATATTATAGATCCTGTTCAAACAAGAACAGTCATTGCAGAAGCTATCTCTGCTTCCAATAATAATCCAGATTTCCCCGGTATAAAATTGGGTGTATTCCAGGTTTGATCCTGCTGGAATCGTGGTAAAATTGTTTTTTTAAAAAGCAAAATTTAACTACTTTCACTCGCATAATCAACACGAACTGAACGCTATGAAGAAATCTAAACTCTCTGGATTCTTATTGGCATCGTTATCAATCCTTACCTTACTGCAATCTTGTAAAGACGACAGTTATCTTCTAGTACCACCTCCCGTTCCGGACCAATCATTTGTTGAAGAATTTGATACAGCACAAAATGCTTACAACAGAGGATGGCGTTTTATAAATAGAAGTGACCTCATTGGGCGAATGAATTGGCAAAATCCATCAACTCTTGCAGGAATTCCATTTTTATCATATAGCGGAACAGGCACCGGGTATTTATGGGCCGATTATCAATCCACTTCTTCCGATGCAGGCACGATCAGTAACTGGGCAGTATCTCCCGAATTGACAATGCAGAATGGCGATAAAATTATTTTTTATACTCGTGCACAATTATATCCTGTTGGCACCAACGATTCAACTGATTATATCAATCGCATGCAAGTGAGACTGAATAAAACTACTTCATTGAATTGTGGAAATGGAACGGATCCCGGCGATTTTACAGTTCCACTTCTTGACATTAATCCTTTTTATTACGAATTTCTTAAAAACTCTTTCAATAATCCGGCTGACCCACTTTACACGCAGGCAAGGCAAGCTTACCCACATGTATGGACGAGATTTGAAGCTACAGTTATGGGCCTAAATGGGCCAACAAAAGGAAGATTTGCATTCCGTTATTTTATGGAAGAAGCAGGAGGCAATGGACGAGGCTCTTCTATTGGTATTGATGCCGTATCCTATAGCATGAAAAAATAATTCCTAATTAAAATCATTTAGTACCAACCCAAAAAAACTAAAATGAATAAAAGAAATTTACTTCTCTTTGGTTTTGTACTTATAATATTTTCTTCCGTTCTTATTAGTTCTTGTGGTGAAGATA
>JBIOVR010000556.1:0-3079 GCA_044867875.1 Chitinophagaceae bacterium | reverse complement strand
ATAATTTTTTTCTTTGGCTGAATTTAACAGTTCCTCGATCAGCACCCTTCCAATTTTATTTTTTCTGAAACAAGGTTTTACATAAAGCCGTTTCATTTCCCATGCCCCGGATTCTTTCATTCTCGTTAATGCAATACAACCAGCGATCTCGTCTTCCCAATAAGCCAGTACCATGTCACCGGATGGCGGGCCATATTTCTTCAATGGATGCTTCAATTCTTCATCAAAACTTTGAAAACAAATATCTTCATCCAACTCCTTTTCATATTCACGAAAAAGATCCCGGATGATCTCCAGTTCTTTATCTTCCTCTATAATATGTTTAATGCGCAGCATGATTTTTTGCTGTATAAAATTAGTTATCTACCTTTTGCCCGTAAAATATTTATAGAAATGCATTCCCGTTATATCCTGCTTGTGCTGGCATTGTTAATGACAACAACTATTTTCAGCCAGAAATATAAAAAGATCCATGATAAAGCAGTGGTTGTAGATACCCATAATGATTTCCCAAGTGCTTCCATCGAAAAAAAAGTAAGTCTTGATTCTGATTTGCTGGGAAAAACGCATACTGACCTTGCCCGTTTGCGCCACGGTGGTGTTGATGTACAAATATTTTCCATCTTTTGCGGGCCGGAACAACAACACCCTTATGCCTTTGCCAATCGTGAAATTGATTCAGTATATGAATGGGCAAACAGGGCTCCTAACCGGATGACAATTGTAAGAACACCGGGGGAGTTAAAACAAGCGATCAAAGACAAGAGATTGGCTGCGATGTTAGGAGTGGAAGGTGGCCACATGATCGAAGATAAAATTGAAAATCTGGATGCGTTATATGCCCGTGGGGTACGATACATGACGCTTACCTGGAACAATAGCACCAGCTGGGCAACCTCTGCCGCAGATGAAACTACAAAAGGTGATTCATTGACTCATATAGGGCTGACTGACCTTGGCAAAAAGATCGTTATAAGAATGAATGACCTGGGAATGATGATCGATATAAGTCATAATGGAGAACAAACTTTTTGGGATGTAATAAAGCTTACAAAAAAACCGATCATCGCTTCGCATAGTTGTGTGTGGGCTTTTTGTCATCATCGAAGAAATTTAAAAGACGACCAGATAAAAGCGATCGCTAAGAATGGCGGCGTTATTCATCTTAATTTTTATGCTGGTTTCCTTGACAGCACTTATGAAAAAAAAGCAGCGCAGTTATTAGCAAAACACAAACCTGAAATTGATTCACTGGTTGCGCATGGTACTCAACCTGACTATGCAGGAATAATGACAATGGAAAAATATAAAGAAGAAACAAATGCTATACGTCCGCCGCTTTCATTGCTGCTCGATCATCTTGACTACATAGTAAAGCTTGTGGGTGTGGATTTTGTTGGACTTGGTTCAGATTTTGACGGCATCGAAGCCGGGCCAAAAGAATTAAATGGCGTTCAGGATTTTCCTTTGATCACAAAAGGATTATTAGAAAGAGGATACAGTAAAAAAGATGTCCGTAAGATACTTGGAGAAAATTTTTTAAGAGTTTTTAAAGCTAACCAGCTTGGAACGAATTGATCTATTCTTCTTGCTTTAATTTCCTGTCAAAGAAAAAAGTTCCTGTAGGAATTATGGCTGCAAGAAATGCAGTTGCAAACCATTTAAATGATTTATTCCGGTCTGTTTTTACTTCCCATGCGAGAAAAAGAAATGTAACAAATAAAATACCGTGGATCCAACCACAAATTTTCACAGCCATTGGTTGATGTAACAAATATTTCAAAGGCATAGCGACACAAAGTAATATCAAAAAAGAAAACCCTTCAGCAATGCCCACTTTACGGAGCCATGAAAATTTTTTATCCATATCAATTTTTTTATACTATAGATCGAAAGGCACAAGTTATTAAATGTTATACGCCAAATTATATTTAACAAAGGTTAAATTGCAAATATTAAAATCAAAGCAAATAGTGTTGAGACTTTCCTTCCTCATTTTATTTTCTTTTATGCTTACGCAAATTCTTTTTGCACAAAAGAAAAATGAAAAATACCAGCTGCATATAAAAAAGGCTTCTTCCTCCATAAAAGTTGATGGTATCATGGATGAACAAGCCTGGAAAGATGCCGACGTTGCTGCAGATTTTTTTATGGTATTACCCATGGATACCAGCGACGCAAAGGCAAAAACGGAAGTGCGGATGAGTTATGATGACGAAAATCTTTATTTAATAGCGATCTGTTATCATAAAGAAGGTCAGAAATACATGGTTGAATCACTGAAACGTGATTTTGTTTTTGGAAAGAATGATAATTTTTTATTATTCATGGATCCTTTCGATGATCAAACCAATGGTTTTTCATTTGGAGCCAATGCAGCAGGAGCACAGTGGGACGGCATGATGTATGAAGGAGGCAAAGTTGATCTGAGCTGGGATAACAAATGGATATCAATCGTAAAAAATTATTCTGATAAATGGATATTTGAGGCTGCTATTCCCTTTAAAACTATCCGTTATAAAAAAGGAATTAAAAGATGGGGAATAAATTTTAGCAGGCTTGATATTCTTATTGCAGAAAAATCAAGTTGGGCTCCCGTGCCAAGACAATTTCCAACCGCCTCTCTTGCTTATTCGGGTTCGCTTGTTTGGGATGCACCGCCGCCAGACGCTGGTGCAAACATTTCTGTTATTCCTTATGTGCTTGGCCGTGTCACAAAAGATTATGAAGCAAAGAAAGCTGCAGATTATAAAACAGAGATTGGTGTCGATGCAAAGATCGCTGTTACCTCTTCATTGAATCTTGATCTTACTGTCAATCCTGATTTTTCACAAGTGGAAGTAGATCGACAGGTAACAAATCTTGATCGATACGAACTATTCTTTCCTGAAAAAAGACAATTCTTTTTGGAGAATGGCGATCACTTTTCAAATTTTGGATATGCAAATATTCGTCCGTTCTTTTCACGACGCATTGGTTTAAATGCTCCAATAAATTTTGGTGCAAGGCTTAGCGGAAAGATCGATAAGGATTGGCGAATTGGTTTAATGGATATGCAAACGGGTAAGGTTGATTCGGT
>JBIOVR010000555.1:0-8276 GCA_044867875.1 Chitinophagaceae bacterium | reverse complement strand
GTTAAGGTGTAAGCAAAGGGCATATTATTATGCGAGAGAAGTTTTAAATGTTTATTTGAAATCAAAAAACCTATAAGCACTTTTTATTAAAATAATCTACTCTGATTATTTACCGGATGAGTTAATACAAGACGTTGTTACCTACAATCTAAAAAAAGATTTGAATGGAGAAATCCAAGTCATCAAGAATAGGAATGAATATGGAAAATTTTAACTGTCCTGAATTTAGGTTAAATAACTCAACAAAAAGGGATTATCTCACTAATTTTGCTTTAAGCCACGCCAATATTTTACATGCCACAAAAACAATTGCTTGAAATGAATTTTTCTCCGCATCCATCTTTTCTTCAAAGAGCTCGTTTTTTTTACGAAAAATATGATGTCTCGGAAATATTAGGAACGGGCGATGACAGGTATTCGCGAAGGACCTTGAAAAAACGCAGTGATAGAATTTGTAGATTTTGTAAAAGAGGTGGGTCTGAGACTACATTTAATAACGAATCACACTTAGTATCCCGATTTATGGGAAACACGGATTTATTTTCAGATTTTGAATGTGACGAATGCAATAGTAAGTTTAGCCTATTTGAAACTGAGCTAAGTTATTTTATTGGCATTTCCCGCAGTATTACTGGTTTACATGGCGAACGCAAGGCTCCAAGCTTTGTTGCCAGTAGATTGAGTGTAAAGTCGCGCAGTTTTATTGGACAGAATATTTTAATTCTCGCAAAAAAAGACCTAAATGAAGAAAACACCGAGGAAAATAGACGAGCTGGAAAAACGACTATCACTTATACGAAGCCGCCTTATATCCCGTCGAATGTTTACAAGGCATTGATGAAGTCCGCACTTTCTATTCTGTCGAAAGAGGAAGTAGAGGTAAACTATATCGAGGGAATCAAATATTTACAAGCCGGAGGAGACCTTAAAGGAGCTCATATCAACGGCTACACATTGCCTTTTGATATTAATATGCCGCTACATGTACAAGTTTACAAGAAAAGAAATGCGGTTGACAATATTCCGACGCATGTCTTTGGATTTTATTTTCAAAATCATATTATCTATTTGCCCCTACCACTACATAAGGATGATTTTGCATTCCACGACAAAGAAATTGAAATGCCATACGCACCTCCGTATTTCCTGGTTGAAAACCCGGTAGTCAATATCATTCCTACCGCTTACGAAAAGAATTTATCATCAAACGAAAAACTTAACGATGACAAAGAGACCATGATTATGATGATTAATCCGAACTCATATAAATCAGGGTATAAATATGATCCCAATAAAGACGAATTCTTGGAAGGCGAATATAATCCGATCAATACCAAGTTTATAATAATTACGAAGGCGGGTACGGTTTTTACTAAAAACCAAGCACGTGAATTGACGGAGTTTCTCAAAAACGAAGAAGTAGAGCTAACTGCCAAATGATGTTCATACGTGTGCTGGCGAATTGCATACCGAAGTTTAGAATCTTCAAAAAATATTTTTCTATATTCGTTCCGATAGGTAGAAACTTAAAAAAAGTAAGTAGAACTGGCAAACCTTTAAGCTCCTTCACTTTTAACGACACAATTTTGACACACATTGTCTATAAAATATTGATACCGAGTCTTGGTCAGATTTCAGTCTCGAACACACAAACAATCTTTGCTTAAGAATCTTTTTTTATTATCAAATCCCCCAATTCCGGCGTATCCAACATCCTTTCCATTTCATCTCGAATAATGTTTTGAATATCCTTTTTAATCTGTAAATAGTTATCTAGGATCTCTTTCTGACTCACATTTGAGATCACTGGCAAGCTTTTATAAACTAACTGCTCCTTTGCAAGTGCGTCATGATCGTTTATAATCTCTGCACAAAAAGTTTTCAATTCAATTTTCTGATCTGGATTGTCGGCAACCATTCCGACAAATTCACCTGATGAAAGAGAAGATATTTTTGATTGAGGTATCGCCAACTCCAATTGTTTCGAACGACTGACAGAAGTATCACGGCTGTTAATCGAAATACTTTCTCGGTCCTGCATAATCTTTCCAAAACGTTCGGAAAGCTGTTTGGCTGTTTCACCAGATACCTGGCCACTGATAACGTTGCCAACAATGTTTAATATTACTTCGGCCTGTTCCTTTCCGTAATGCATTTTTAATTGGCTTGAATCCTGAACAGCCAATGTAGTTGCTACTTTATTAGATCGTGCTGTGGCAACTAAATTATCGATGCCATTAAAGTAGATCGTTGGGAATTCATCAAAGATCAAACTGCTTTTGTGCAAATTCTTTTTATTCATCATCCGGGTCAATGCAGTTACGTAAAGAGAAACTACTGCCCCATAGGTCGCGGATTTCTGCGGATTGTTTCCCATACAGACAATCTTAGGCTCTTTGGGATTATTTATATCAAGGGTAAAATCATTACCTGATAAGACATAATAAAGTTGTGGTGAAGCTAATTTTGCCAGGCTAATTTTTGCGCTGGCAATTTGGCCTTCTAATTGTTCCATTGCATCGTTTAGAAAAGCCGACACAAAGGGATTTATCAATACTTCAATTTGCGGGTCTGTCCTCAATATAGAAAACAGCTTACTATATTCCACCTGCGCCAATTCTATCACATGTGCCAACGTACAGTATTTCCCTTTCTTATAGTTACATAAAAACCAAATCAGAGCTGTAATAAAATTAATAGGCGACTCCACAAAAAAATCTCCCTGCTTCCTGATCCATTCCTTATTCAGTCCGATCATGATAGTCCTTGACGATTCTGCAGCGTCTGTTATGTCTGCCATTGTAGCCGGGTGAATGGGATTACAACGATTGAAAATTTGATCAAAGTGAATAATATAAAACTTAGGCTGCACCGAATACAGGTGCCGGTATTTTACATATTGATTGTAGGCATGTTTGGTCAGGTCATCAAACTTGAAGTCGTAGACGAACATGCTGAATCCTTTTTGAATATGTTGCTTAATTATGTGTTGAATAATAAAATATGATTTACCACTCCCAGGTGACCCCATAACCAATAATGCACGGAAGGGATTTATAATATTGATCCAGCTTTTTCGGAAGCGACCTTTTAGATTATATCTTGCAGGTAGATTTATCGAGTATTCGTTGTTCAATAATCTTTCTTCCTGCGGGAAGGTTTCGTTAAGAGAATTAAATACATTATCATTCAGTTTAAGGTAAATTATTCTCGATAAAAGAGTGCCTCCAGTTAGTACCAAAACAAATCCCATTGCAGTTACACTCATATAAGAAATTGCAGTGGCGTTAATGTCTATATCCAGCTTAAGTATAATGAAACTGATAAAATATAAAATCAACCCTGTTAATATGTATGCAAAGGCACTTTTCAAACCAAGCTTTTCATCCTTTCTCCCTCTTGCACCAAAAAGTGATATTATCAGAACAACAAGGGCTATCAGTTTCGACTTATGAAAATTGCTGAACAGACCAGTGTTGTAAATATTTTGTAGGAGCCGGTCTGTGATATCTGATCTTATTTCCCAGTGTTTAAATGCCTCGTAACAGTAATAATAAAAATGAAGCAATAAGATTGCAATGCTAATCATTCTCGTCAGGTCAAGGATCTTTCTTAATCCCTGTTCGTTCTCTCCGGTTTGCATATTTCTTTATTTAAGATTTGCGTTTTTTCTTCTTCGGTTTTCTAAGCTCATAAGGCAGGTAATTATATTCTTCTTTTGCCGCCATAAGTATATCCAGTAGTTTGGATGAATCCTGTGTATTTTCCTGCTGCAATTCTGAATCAGGAAACAATTCTTTTTTCTCCGGCAATATTTCGGACTGAATAGATTTGTCCTGGTCAAGAGTTAATTGCTTTATACCACATTTTTCAAGAATACCTTTTGCACTATATTCCTTCCCAATATCACTGCCGTTAAAAACACATTTGGTGTTATGATCTATATAAGTCAGGCCATAGATAATTCCATTATCATTTTGCCTGATTACAAGATTTATTTTTTCTTTTTGCAGTGCCTCTTTAAAAGCCAGTAAACTTTTCGGAGGCTTTACCATGATCCAGTCAATAGAGGTCTTTAGATTCTTTCTATATTCTTTTTTCAGTAGTTCATTTTCTTCAAACCTTTTTTCCAGATAAGAAAGCGTTGGCTTGCTGTAAATGGAACTTGCTTTAACCGGTACACCAATCTTGTTTCCTCTTTCATCCAGCACCCTGTAAACAAGTCCTCCCCTTCTGAAAATTATTCCTTCTTCCTTTCCACGGTCAGCAGTTAGATTGTATAATTTTAAGACGGCATTTAGTTCTGCAAGCGAAGCATATTTATACTTTGGAAGCACAGCATCAAGAACATTTACAATCCCTCTTTTCGTCGGTGATTTTCCATAGTTGACTCTTTGTGCATTCACTGGTTTTATTTCGTCCGGTTGTTGCTTTTTTTGCTCTTCTGCTTTAACCAGCTTGTAAGCGATCTCAATTTCTTTTCTTGCTTTAGTTGATTCATTCCTTCCAAGATTGTGCAGCGAAATTCTTCTACCATCCTTTTGAATATTAGTGGAAACAATATGAATGTGCGGATGTCCTGCATCAAGGTGCTGATAAACTAAATAAGGCTGTTCTGCAAACCCAATTTTCTCCATATAAACAGAGGCGATTTCAGCCAGTTTGTCTTTTTCAATATTCTCATTCAACCCGAAGTTTAAAGAAATATGGACGGTGTTTGTTGAGGCTCTTTTATTAAGTGCTATTAATCCTTCAAACCTGTTCAGTTTCTCATAAAAATTTAATTGCGCTGCTTCTTTTAAAAAATTGTGGGCATAGATGCATTGAGCAACCCCTTCTTTCATCTTTTGTTCGTTGTAATTGAGTGCTCGTTTGATACTATTCGGTACTGTTATTTTTGCGACCATTGCTGATAAATTTGATTCATCTTTTCCTTGATCTCATCCATTTTTTTCATAAAGTTCTTTTTGCTTGTTTCATTCAATATTGCCCAGGCTTTTATTTCTGGAACTCGGTCAAGCGTATGGAGTTTGTGAACAGCTTGATTGAAGTTGTTTCCAATGGCATTAAGCTCCTTTTTCAACAGGATCATTTCTGCCAAAAATTCATCTGCTGATTGATTGCGATAAATGACATTTACAGGGTCTTTGAGAAGAACATCTCTTGCGTATTCACTAAGACTACCAGAAGTAGTGCGGCTGAAAAACTTATTAAGTTTTTTTTCTTCGTCTTCATTAAGACGAACAGTAAGCCATCCTTTGCGGACTTGCTTTGTCTCTTTCATCACCATTTCATTTTCACAGTTGACCAAATAATTTTTCAATTCTCTGTTTCAATACCCCGAAACGACTCCGGAGTGTAGGGCAAGATGCCTCAAACGTGCCACGTTTGTACATCTTGCCGGTTGCAGATTTAGCAACCTGGGAACTTTTATAAAAGTAACATGTGTAAAAATCCAAAAAAATACCTGTTCAAATTCTGAAGGGGTGAATATGAGCTTTCCAAAATAGATTTGCTTTCGTAATTATTCTATTAAAATTAAAAATTGTGGTGTATGAGCAATGTGGCAAACAAAGAAAAATCAAAAATCTTTGAGACTGTTTTAAGCAGTCCGGGGATGAATGAAAAATGCAAGATTGTATTGATGCTAAGCAGGCAAAATATTTTGTTGTTAAGTCGTCTGATTGAAGCAGGGTTGCTGACGGATGAACAGGCGTTTGAAGACGAAATAATCGCTGCTTTACCGAAGGAATCTTTAGAGGAATTTAAAACGATTCACGAAGAAATTTTGAGAAAAAGTGACCTTACAGAATTTTATCAAAGACTAAAATTACTTTAGCTAAAACTTTAGTGTTTCTTGGCGCCAGTACTTCCTTTAGTAACTGGCGTTTCCTTATCTAATTGTTGTTTAATGCAGCCTCTTAACTCCGAAAAAGCTCTTTTAGTTTATCATCCAGTTCGAATGAATACAGGTGATAAGTATCGGAGTATCCTATCCATCCGTGAAATAGCGCCTTGTCTAAAGCAAATTCTCTATACTTATTCAGGGAACCGCCCTGCAGCCATAACGCAACACTTGTAGTATCTGCTATCTCATGTTGAACATTCTTAACCCAAAAACGATCAGTACCAATTTTCGCCTTTACGAATGGAATTTCGACCTCTTCAAATTCCCTTGGGATCACTGGCATACTTGTAATAAAAGTGCAGAAGTTATCGTATGATTTTATATGCAAAATCACGGCGGTACCATTTTTTTGAAATAAGTGAGGTTTATCGTAATTGAGGTCAAAAATTTCTTCGTAAATATCATTGATCCATTTTGTGACTTTTGGAGAATCTGATTTGAATTCTGTCGCAAGTCTCTTAATAGTTATTTTACTTTCAACATCTTGATAAAAATTTATTTCAATTAGCCATTTTAGAAAATTTGAGAATGAACTTTGAGGCTGCTCATCCAATAGGGTTTTGCAATAAGTTGGTGAATTGCTAAGGCAATAGAATATTTCATGTGTGGATGGCGAGTGCAGGATTTTGGGTCGTTGTTTTATCCGTGACATTTTTTATTATAAAATACAACAATCAGCCATTTCAATGAAAAAATATTTTATTAAAAATATTAAAGGAACTGACTGAATAAAAAAGGGGCTAAAGCAACCCCTCATCTGCAAAACTGTAATAGCTATCAGAAGAAACAATTACATGATCGAGCACTTTTATATCATGAAACTGTGCAGCATATTTGATCTTGTTTGTTAGTTCTTCATCCGCTTTTGATGGTTTCAGACTGCCTGACGGATGATTATGTGAAAGCATTATCGAAACAGCTCCCAGTTTAAGTGCAGCTGCAAGGATTAATCGAGGATCAGCAACAGTTCCTGTGATGCCTCCACTTGAAGCAGAATAAATTTGCAAAACTCTGTTTGATCTGTTTAGAAAAAGCACTTTGAATTCTTCGAGCAAATCAATCTTGCCATCATCCCAATAATGCAGTAATATTTCATAGGCGTCGGATGAAGATTTAATCAATGGACGTTCTGAAACTTTACAATTTGTTTTTCTTTTGTAAACAATGTCAATTTCAGATACATTGTTCAATTCTTCCAGGCTTAATTTCTTTTCCATAATCTTAGTTTTTTGTAGTTAAAAAATTAATTATGGAACTCAACCCGGCTTTGGGCAATAAAGGCAAAGAAGCAACGGAATAAATAGTATCTGAAACTATGTATGAAAGTATTTCTTTATGCCGGAATTTCTTTGCCGCTTCAGCAGCCCAATAGCCGAACTTTGTGAAAGGATTAATGAAGGAATATTATTAGTATAAATGCAACTTATTAGCGATGCTGTCTTTATTACATTTTGGCGCCTCTACAACGGGACCTTTGTTTGAAGTGTATTCGGTTTATAATGACAAGAACCACGACTCGCATGATGCGTTGTTGAAAGATCTTGAAGACATTTCAGAAGAGCAAGTATTCTTTTATGAGAACGAGAGTGAGATCAAACATTTCTTTGGAAGAGCGGACACGTTAGTTGATAAGAAACTGCTTGTTTTTATTGATCTTGTATCAAATGAGATCGACAAGCTTCGCATAAAATGTCTTTTAGATACAAGGCAACAGCCCCCGTTGCCTTATGATCGTCCAGAATTATCGGGAGTTGAATTAGATAACAATCTTCTCGTGAAAAGCTCAGAATTTGATATTATTCTTGGCGGACTTTGTCGAAATAACCGAGCCTTTACTTTATTGCCAGGCACAAACGCTACAAATTCTTCGTATTGGCTTTATGGAGCGTTATTCGAAATAATTCACAATGATCTTATTCGAGTAAGACTTGATCCGTTGATTCATGAGTCAGCCGATACATTCAATCCAATGATGTACAAAATGCAGTTGTATGGTACATCCTTCAATTGGGATAGAATTAAAAGCTTGAAGAACGGCGAGCATACTCAATTTCTTGCGGAGTTTCCTTCGGATAGGGATATTGATAGGACGGACCTTGTTTGGAGTCCAGTTGACGATGAAATTCATTTTACCTGTGAAGAAATGCCCAAACCAGACGTATTACCCTTTAGAGGTAGCAGATATTTTCATGCAATTTTTCAAAGGCAGAGCGGAATTTTAAAACACTGTGATGCAGCTATTCGATATTATGATGGTGAAGATTACCAGAAAAGAATTGGTAGACACATCAAAGCAAATGAGGTGACCCGAATCGGTAAGCGGATCAAAATATTTCAAATCGATGTTCCTAAGGGGGAGCTTTTGTCT
>JBIOVR010000554.1:0-2484 GCA_044867875.1 Chitinophagaceae bacterium | reverse complement strand
CAGGGAAGTACTGGAAGAAGCAGTTGCTAATCATGACGGAAAAATTTTACAGAACTATGGTGATGGTTCACTCTGCATTTTCAACAGCGCTTTAAATAGTGTGAACTGCGCTATTTCCATTCAACAGCAATTACAATTAGAACCAAAAGTGGAATTACGCATTGGTATCCATACCGGCGATGTGGTGATGGAAGATGAATCCATTTTTGGTGATGGTGTCAATCTTGCCTCACGCATTGAATCAATGGCTGTGCCCGGTGGTATTTTTATTTCAGAAAAAGTGTATGACGAAATAAAAAATCATGAGCATATAAAAACCCGTGACCTTGGTTTTGTTGAATTGAAAAACGTAAAACAACCGGTTCATCTTTTTGCCATAGCAAATAATGGCATTGTAGTTCCTTCCCGCGAAGAGTTGAAAGGAAAAACCAAGCAGCCTAATAATCGTCTTGCAGTTTTACCATTTGTAAATATGAGTGCCGATCCCGAGAATGAATATTTCAGCGATGGTATCACTGAGGAGTTATTAAATGCGCTGACCAAAGTGGATGGATTGCAAGTCACCTCCCGCACTTCGGCATTTGCATTCAAAGGCAAACATGATGATGTTCGTGAAATAGCGATCAAACTAAATGTCGATAAAATATTAGAAGGCAGTGTGAGAAAAGCCGGTAACAGGGTTCGCATCACCACACAGTTGATAAATGCTGCAGATGGTTATCATATATGGAGTGAGAATTATGACCGTGATCTTACTGATATTTTTGTTGTACAGGATGAGATCAGCAGCATTATTGCCAACCGGCTTAGAGAGAATCTTTCACTATCAAAGCAAACAGAACAACTTGTAAAAGCACCCACAAAAAATATTGAAGCCTACACACTTTTTTTAAAAGGTCTTTATTTCCGAAGCAAGATCACTCCTGCAGATATGCTTAAAGCAATTGATCTCTTTGAACAAGCCATTCAGCTTGAACCAAATTATGCAGAAGCTTATGCATATATAGCAGGTACGTACAGCTATCTCGGTGCGACTGGCCAGGTAAGACCGGAAAAGGCATTTAAGATAGTAAATGAATACAGTGAGAAAGCCTTACAACTTAACAACAAGATCGCAGAAAGTCATTTAGCAAAAGCCAATGCCCACATGTTTTATAAATGGGATCCAAAGGCTGCCTATGAGTCATTACAAAGGGCCATAATACTAAGTCCTGCCCATTCGGAAGCACATGATGTGCTGGGTCTGTTTTATATAGTTGTCGGGCAAAAACATAAAGCAATAAAAGTTCTGGAAAAGGCTTCTGAAGCCGATCCTCTTGCTCCGCATCTTAATCATTTGCTCGCTGAAGCCTATATAATGAATCTGCAGTATGACGATGCAATGCGTATTGCTGACCGGTTACTTGAAATGAATCCGCAAATGAGAATAGCTCTTGAAACAAAAGGTTGGTGTTACGGATTGAAAGGAGATTGGGAAAAGGCTCTCGAAATTTTTAAAGAAGTTCATCGACTCACCAATCACCCGCTGAAAGGATTGGCGCCACTCGGTTTTGCCTATGGCAGGCTGGGTGAAAGAGAAAAAACGCTTGAAATAATTAAGAAGCTTGAACAAAGAAAGATCGAAGATCCTGTTGCGGTGATCGATGGAGACCTGATGATGGTGTGGTGGTCGTTAAGAGATTTTGACCAGACTTTTTATTACATGAAAAAGTGCATTGGTGAGGAAATGGGACCATTCAATTATGTGCTGGAGCTACCAATGATGAAAGGGGTGGAGGATGATCCAAGGATCAAGGCAATGCTCGATAAGGTTCGTGAAAAATACAATGCTAATAACTTCCCAAATGAATAAAGTTTTATCATTCCTGCTCATTACAATTGCACTAGCTTCCTGTGATCAAAATCAAACTGCCGGTAAGACAAATGAAATTACTGGTGTGAGTTTTGATTCTGCGTATCAACCTGCATCATTTACTGATGCCGGCCGTATGGAAAAGATAATGCAGGCTTTTCCGATCATTGATAAAATTTTTAAAGATTATGCAGATTCGAATCATTTGCCAGGTGTAGCTTATGGACTAGTGGTAGATGGTAAATTGGTTTACAAAGGGAATATTGGATATACTGATATTGAAAAGAAAATTCCTGTTACATCTTCTTCTTTATTTCGCATAGCGAGTATGAGCAAAAGTTTTGCAGCGATGGCAATTTTAAAATTGCGTGATGAAGGAAAATTGAATTTGGATGATCCTGCTTATTTATACATTCCTGAATTAGAAAATTTAAAATACCCAACTGCTGATGCACCGCATATCACTGTCCGCCATCTTATGTCACATAGCGCAGGCTTTCCCGAAGATAACCCATGGGGAGATCGCCAGTTAGCAGATACCCATAAAGACCTCCTGGAATTGATCGGTAAACAACTTTCATTCAGTAATCCACCAGGTATTGCTTATGAATACAGCAATCTGGGTTTTGCAT
>JBIOVR010000553.1:0-5299 GCA_044867875.1 Chitinophagaceae bacterium | reverse complement strand
GCAACAGCAAAACCAACCGCAGTAGAAGTAAAGCTTTTACTAAGAGAATACAACGTATGTTTCAGATCAGGACGATAAGGATTCCACCATCCTTCAGCAATTACTTTACCATGACGAAGGATCATGATACTATGCATTTCATGTTTTGTTGTTGAAAGCGCATCAAGAAAATCTATAATTCCTTTGGAAGAAACTCCTTCAGTTTCAGGTGTGCTTCGCGGAAGTTTTGCAGTTTGAGAACTTGGCTTGGCTGCTTGGGAACTACTCTTAGTTTTTTGAGAACTTGGCTGCGCTCTTTGAGAACTTACCTGGAAACTTAAAAAAAGAAAAAGTAATGCAGATATAAAAGAAGCTTTCCTGAATGTCATTTTAAAAAAATTGTAGGGATGAAATAAACCAGCCTGTAATATAATCTACAATTTAATGAAATAATGAAAAGGAGAAACACAAAAAGCCTGTGCTATGACAGGCAAATTATACAGGTAGCAAAATTGTTCAGACTTTCTCTTCTCTTTCAACAGTAATGCTGCATTCACCGATCAATGCGGCCAATGCACCAACAGCTGCAAGCACTGGTGCGAATACTGCCCCTACTACACCAAGGCTTAACGGAAAACTCATTAATTCTTTGCCATCTTTTTCGTGAATGCTGATCTTCCTCACATTTCCTTCTTTCACCAATTCTTTTACTTTGTTCAGCACTTTTTCTCCCTGAACTTTGAAAGTTTCTTTTGTTATAGTTGCCATAATACGAGGATTTAAATAAATAGACTTAAAAATGATGCCAGATTATGAAACCTTCTTTTTGGAAAGGCTTTTGCAGTATAGATTGAAATTTAAAGAGCTATGGCTTTACCAGCCAGTCAATCTGCGCAATTACAACACTTTTTCAATCATTCTAAATTCGAAGAATGCGGCGGATTAATTACTGATCTCGATGGTACTGCCATTCATGAATTCGAAGGCCATTACAGCATTCCCCAATCAGTTCAATTGGGTTTAGATAAAATTTACGATCTCGGAAGACCCATCGTTTTAAATACACTTCGGTTTCCATTATCTGTTATCCGAACATTCGGAAAGGAATGGTATAAAATTTCTAATGCGCCAATACCCACGGTTTTAATGAATGGAAGCCAGCTCGGCTATATCATGCAAAACAATGAGGGCAATTTTCTCTACAACGAGATCGATGCTTTTCCCCTTGAGCCAAACGAAATAGCCGAAGTTTTGCAAATAGTTACAGGTTTTATTAAAAACAATGATCTTGATCTGCTCGTTTTTTATTACCCCCGTGATTGGGAACAGGGTGAAATAATATGGACACCACTTGCAGATAAAATTGAAGCTGTACAAAAAAAATATCAGAGTGCATCGAAAGTATATTCTTCTTCATTGGAAAATTTACAAAAGGATCTGCACGCCCAGGAAATATGCATGATCTTTTTACTGATCGACATACCTCAAGACAGGCTCATGGCTTATCAGCATACAAAACGAAATAATTTTTTTACACATAAAGGAGTCGATAAAGATTTTGGAGCGCAACAAATAGCAACTCATTTAAAATTCGAACTGAAGCATTCAATAGGTGCGGGTGATTCTGAAATGGATAGTTTTTTGCGCTCAGTAGGACTTGCTATTCATGTCGCCAATCCGCTTCTTTCGTATGAGGGCATCTTGCCACCGCTCAAAGTCAAAAATTCTTCGGAGTTTGGTGAAATACTTTTTGAATTAGCTGCAATGCAGCGAAATGTTATAGGATAAAATTTATTATGCCTGCATACACGCCATCACAAATAAAGTCGAAAACAGCCATGGCCAGAAAAGTGGTAAAGCATCACTTTGGTCAGTCATTGAAAAAAATTGAATTTAAGCCAGCCGGTAAAACCAATTTTGTTTTTGATGTAACTACAAAAGAAGGAAACTTTATTGTTCGCATCGCAAATTCACGAGCCAAGCTCAACGATTTTATGAAAGAACAGTGGGCCACACAAAAAGCGTTGAACGTCGGTGTGCCTGTTCCTGAAATTTTAGAAGTTGGGCATGACATCATTCCTCTTCCTTATATGCTTCAACAAAAAATAGAAGGCCAGGAAGCCATCAACCATCCGGATAGATTGGAGATCTTGCAAAAGCTTGGAAAATATGCCCGCCTGATCCATTCGATTCCAACGACTGGTTTTGGAAAAGTGTTTGATTGGTCAAAAAATAAATTATCAAAGAAAAAAACATGGTTGGAATTTTTAGAAAAAGAATTACTGGTTGATGAAGGGTTAAAATTTCTGCATGACAACAGCATCTTATCCAAAAAGAAAATAAACAGGCTCAGTGTAGAGTTTGGAAAATTAAAAAAATGGAGGATCACTCCTTGCTTAAATCATTGTGATCTTCGTTTGAAAAATGTAATCGTTAATGAAGCGGGAGAAATAAAAGCCATCCTTGACTGGGAAGATTGTTCTTCCAACTGTGCACCCTACTGGGATTTTTCTATTGCTCTTCATGATCTGTCCATTGATGGAAAGCAAAAATTTTTAGAAGGCTATGAACCGGATGTTGAAGAATTCAGCAGGAAGGCTTATGCACTCACGGTCTTTAATATCATTAATTATATTCCCGCATTACAAAGGATTATAGCAAAAAAAGACATGAACGGGTTAGCGTTATATAAACTACGCCTTGATGGTTCCCTGGATCTGTTCTCCATATAAAATTTCAAAAGAGTATAAGAAAGTTTGACCCTGATCTAGTCTTATACTGTAAATTCATGTTATCTAA
Organism: Chitinophagaceae bacterium; assembly: GCA_044867875.1. GTDB lineage: Bacteria > Bacteroidota > Bacteroidia > Chitinophagales > Chitinophagaceae > VBAS01. The sequence continues at coordinate 2,521 of JBIOVR010000553.1, read as the reverse complement.
GGCACCAACTTTAATCAGTCTTTGCTTCTTTATGAAAAGAAAATGGACAATAGTGTTCGGCTTGTTACTACAGATCATGTTTGTATTTGCACAGCAAAAAACAATAACACTTCCAAAAGAACAATTACAAAATAAAATCAAAGGCGGATGGGCGGGACAAACGATCGGCGTTACATTCGGCGGACCATATGAATTTCGCTTCAATGGAACTTTTATTGGCGATTATCAATCACTATTATGGTATGATGGTTACCTGAAAAAAACAATGATCGAAAATCCGGGCCTGTATGATGATCTGTATATGGATCTTACGTTCGTCGATGTATTTGAAAAGTATGGTATCAACGCACCAGTTGATTCATTTGCCAACGCATTTGCACATGCCGACTATATGCTCTGGCATGCAAACCAGGCTGCACGATATAATATATTAAATGGAATAGCCGCGCCTGCTTCAGGCGATTGGAAAAATAATCCACATGCTGATTGCATCGATTACCAGATCGAATCCGATTTTGCGGGATTGATGTCGCCGGGTATGCCGAATACAGCGTCTGCGATCAGTGATAAGATCGGGCACATTATGAATTATGGCGATGGCTGGTATGGCGGAGTATACGTTGGAGCGATGTATTCTTTAGCCTTTGTTTCAAAAGATATTAATTACATAGTGAAAGAAGCATTAAAAACTGTTCCGTCACAAAGTGAATTTTATCAATGCATCAATGATGTGATCAAATGGCACAACCAATATCCTTCTGACTGGAAGCAAACGTGGTTCCAGGTACAAAAAAAATGGGCGGATGAAATTGGTTGCCCCGATGGAGTATTTGCACCATTTAATATTGATGCCAAGGTCAATGCTGCTTACGTAGTAATTGGTTTGCTTTATGGTAAAGGAGATTTTACTAAAACAATGGAAATAACTACCCGATGCGGGCAGGATGCTGATTGCAATCCGTCTTCAGCAGGAGGAATACTGGGAACATTACTTGGCTATGATGGCATTCCTGCTTATTGGAAACAAGGATTGAAAGAAGCAGAAGAAATAAATTTCAAATACACAACGATGAGCCTTAAAAGTGTTTATGAAATTGGATTGAAACATGCTTTGCAAAATATTGAAAGAAATTCTGGCAAAGTCAACGGCGATAAAGTAACGATCAGTTTGCAGCAACCAAAAGCAGTTCAGTTTGAAAAAAGTTTTTCCGGTCTGTATGTCAAAGAAAAAAAGAAAGTGAATTGGACTGCTAAGGATGAGATCAGCTTTGAGTATGAAGGAACGGGCTTTGTATTAAAAGGCGAATCGGGTCATTGGGGAAATCATGATGCCATTATTATAAATGCCGAATTATATATCGATGGGAAAATAGCCGAAACAATTAAACTTCCTGTAAACTTCACCACCCGTCGTCATGAACTCTGTTGGAATTATAATCTGCCACTTGGGAAACATAGCATCAGGTTTAAAATAATAAATCCATTTCCGGATCATTCTATATCCGATGCTGAGGCCATTATTTATACGAATACAAAGCCTATCCCTCTTCATAGTTATTGAGCAATAATGACGAGCTGCTATTATTTGTATTGATTGAAGAATTTATTTAGTTAATCAATATATTTAGGCCCTTAAATTATTACTATGCTTAAACTGACAAGCTTTCTTTTTTTCGTTTTCTTCTTTTTCCAAAGTTTTGGGCAACAAAAATTAGACAAACTAACTGTAGAAAAGATCATGCGGGATCCGAACTGGATCGGCACCTCTCCTTCTAATGTTCAATGGAGCAATGATGGAAAGTCAATTTATTTTAGTTGGAATCCTGGAAAAGCACTTGCCGATTCCCTTTATTATATAACGCTGGGCAATAAAACTCCTGTTAAAGTCACTCCTGCTGAAATGCAAGTTGTTCGTGGAACAGGAAACTATGTGTACAATACTTCACGTTCAGCTTATGTACTTGCAAAAGATGGAGATATTTTTTACACCGAATTAAAAACTGGTAAAACAAAACGCATTACTCAAACTGCAGATGCGGAAACCAACCCCCAGTTTTCTTTTAAAGATTCAAAGATCGCCTATACCCGTAATCAGAATTTATATGCATGGGATATTACATCAGGTGAAACGATGCAGCTGACTAACCTGCAAACTGGTACCGCTGCCGCCACACCACCTAATACTGGCTTTGGTGCCAGGGGAAATAACCAGGCTGCAAATAATAATACGAGTGGTGCAAGCACTAATCCGCAGGAAGACTGGTTAAAAAATGATCAGCTGACTTATTTTGAAGTATTAAAATCAAGAAAAGAAAAAAGAGATAAAGGCGAAGCCTATAATAAAACAATACCGAAAGCAAAGGAGCTTCGAAACATAAATATAGAAGATAAAGCTTTGCAAGGTCTTAGCCTGAGTCCTGATGGTCGTTTTATCAGTTATCGTTTATTTAAAACCGCCACGGCTGCAAAGACTACGATCGTTCCAAGTTATGTAACTGAAACTGGTTTTACTACTGACATT
>JBIOVR010000552.1:0-10075 GCA_044867875.1 Chitinophagaceae bacterium | reverse complement strand
ATTTCCGGATTTTTAATTTCCCCGCCCAAATGACAAACATTGTAATAACCAAGATAACTATAAACAGTTTTTACAGACCCATGTCCTACTGCTGCCCAAAAAGCATATGTAAAAAAAGATGTTTCTCGGGATGGAATTAATTGTACAGGATGTTGCTGGTTCATTAACCCGCTGATGATGATCCAAAGAATTGTAAGAACAACGATCGATCCCATTGCAATAGAGATCTTTCCGATCGTTTCTATTTTGCGATAGAGTAAAAGAAAAACCAGGATCACTAAACTTCCGGAAATTATTTTTTCCTGTATCGGCGTCAATTGAATTATGTAAGTAAGGTATTGAGCAAATCCGATGGCGCCAGAAGCAACAACCAGCGGCGCCTGTATAGAAGTTTGCCAGACAAATAAAAAGCTCATCAGCTTCCCATACTTTTCTCCGTAAGCAATGCGATGAAAATTATAAGTGCCGCCTGCCAACGGATACTTAGCACCAAGCTCACTCCATATCATAGCATCGACAAAAGCGGTGATGGCGCCAAATATCCATGCCCATAAAAACAAACCATTATTAAATTGGCTAACGACAAAAGGCATTACCACAAACGGTCCTATGCCAACCATATCTATCATGTTGATAGAAGTTGCCTGCAATAAATTTATTTTACGGTTAGTGAGTGGTGTGGACATCAAAACAATTCAATGTGTAATTTAAATTGCTTTCATTACAATCCACAAAGTAGTTATTGCACTTCTTTTCGAGATCAGAAAATAATATTAAACCTGTTTCGAAAATGCGTTAATGCCTTCTACCAATACATCCAGGTTTTTTGTTGTTGTATAAACATTAGGAGTGACACGAACGCTATGAATGTTTTCCCAGTTAATGCCAACTGTATGAACTTTATACTTATCAAGCAAAAAGCTATCAAGCTCTTCAGGTTTTTTTCCTTCAATTGAAACATTCCCAATCGCACAGCCCCATTTCGGAGAAAGGGAAGTATGTAGTTTTACTTTGGGAACATTCTTTACTTTATCAAACCAATAATTTTTTAAATAATGCAGCCGCTTTTCCTTTCTTTCATTTCCGATCATTTCATGAAAATCTAACGCCTTATTAATAGCCTGCTCAATATACATTGGTCTTGTCCCCAAGGCTTCAAATTTTCTTATATCATCTTTCAATGGTTCTCCCATTGCAAACAATGGATATAAATTTTTGATCTTGCTTTTTCTTACATACATCATTCCACTGCCAATTGGCGCATATAGCCATTTATGCAAGCTGCTTGCAAAATAATCGCAATCGAGATCGGATATTTTAAAATCAAAATGAAAAAGACTGTGTGCCCCATCAACGATCACTTCGATGCCCCTTTTATGAGCTTCGGCGGCGATCTTCTTCACAGGTATTATTTGCCCATTCCAATTTATAATATGTGTAATATGTACCACTTTTGTTTTTGCAGTAAATGCATTCACATACTGGTTAACTAAATAATTTTCATCTTCACTTGGCAGTTCTAGATTTATCCAAACCATTTTTATCCCGTCCCGCATTTCACGTTGCTTGTAAGCATTTACCATGTTAGGATAATCTTGCCTGGTTGCTACTATCTCATCTCCAGCTTTTAATTGTAAACCAAAAATAACCGTTTCCAATCCTTCGGATGAATTACGATTGATGGCCACTTCTTCAACATCACAACCAGCCATCTTCGCCATATTTTTTCTCAATGGCTCTCGTCCCTGATCGAGTATGCGCCACATATAATAGCTCGGTGCTTCATTACAGTAATCATAATATCGTTTCATAGCATCTGATACAACTTTGGGAGCAGGACTAACACCGCCATTATTAAGATTGATCAAGTAAGGTGATACCGTAAAAGATTCTTGTATATAATACCAGAAATCTTCTTCTGATGCAAGGTCAGTTGCAGAAACACCTTCTGCATCTTTTAATGCAGCATCAAGATTTCTTGCCCACATTGGTTTTGCTATTGAAGACAGAACAGCAGTTGCGGAGAATGTGCCGATCTTTTTCAAAAAACCGCGGCGATTAGCTTCAGGCATAATAAAGGTTTACATAAATTTAGAATAAAAAGATGGAAAAGCTGTTTTCGAGAGAAGAAGTTGAACCCCTCTTACAAAAAGCAAAGTTTGAAGGCCAGCTCAAATCTATTGTTTATTTCATTGAATATCTTCAAAGCTTAATTGAACCAGATCTTATTCAACTTAAATATCTACAGGAAAGCGGTATGACATTAGGCGAAGATTTTATGCGCCTGTATACGAAAACCTCTGTCATATTAGATATAAAAAAATCTCTGGAAAGATTATTAATCGATCTGAAAGTAAACAATACTTGAAGTGTTGGTGGCATAACTAAAAAAACCTAAATTGAACATCCAACATTTTATTTATGAGGATACTTGAGATAAAAGTGCTAAAAGGACCTAATTATTGGAGTGTAAGACGGGCTAAACTGATACAGATGAAGCTTGACCTGGAAGAAAAGGAGAATATGCCGACGAATAAAATTCCGGGGTTCAGGGAAAGATTGGAAAAACTTTTACCATCATTATATGAGCATCGTTGCAGCGAAGGCAAACCTGGTGGATTTTTTCACCGGGTTGACGAAGGCACATGGATGGGACATGTAGTTGAACATATTGCATTGGAGATCCAAACGCTGGCGGGAATGGATACTGGCTTTGGAAGAACGAGAACACCAGAGGGAGAAAAGGAAGGTGTGTATTATGTAGTGTTTAGTTATATAGAAGAGGATGCCGGTGTATATGCTGCTAAAGCTTCTGTAAGAATTGCACAGGCTTTGATCGAAGGACAAGATTACGACCTTGCTGATGATATCCAGAACATGCGGGTGATAAGGGAAGATACGAGGATGGGGCCTTCAACTGGTTGTATCGTTGAAGAAGCGGCAAAAAGAGGAATACCTTTTATAAGATTGAACAAACAAAGCCTGGTACAACTGGGTTACGGTGTAAATCAAAAACGAATTCGTGCAACCATCGCCTCTACAACTTCTAATATTGCTGTTGATATTGCCTGTAATAAAGATGAAACAAAAATGCTGTTAGAAGCAGCGGAGATACCGGTGCCTAAAGGAACAGTGATTAGAACAGAAGAAGGATTAAAGGAAGCAGTTGAAAAATATGGTTACCCACTCGTGATAAAACCTATCGATGGTAATCATGGAAAAGGAAATACAACCGATATCAATAGCTGGGAAGTGGCTGTAAAAGCATTGGCAGCTGCAACAGAATACAGCCGAAGTGTGATCGTTGAAAAATTTATCACCGGTTTTGATTTCCGCTGTCTTGTTATCAATTATAAATTCGTTTGCGCTGCATTACGTACACCGGCTTCTGTTGTTGGTGATGGTGTGCATGATATAAATTGGCTGATCGAAGAAACAAATAAAGATCCGCGACGTGGTTATGGTCATGAAAAAGTGTTGACACAAATTACCATTGACCAGTTTACACAAAAGATGCTGGATGATGCAGGAATTACTTTAGAAACAATTCCGCCAAAGGGTAAAAGAGTTTTATTGAAACCGACAGCAAATCTTTCTACAGGTGGCACATCAACAGATGTTACTGATGAAGTACACCCGGCAAATATTTTTATGTTTGAACGGATCGCAAAAATCATTGGCCTTGATATTTGTGGTATCGATGTAATGACGAATGATCTGCGAACTCCTGTATCAGAAAATGGTGGTGCTATACTGGAAGTTAATGCAGCACCTGGTTTCCGTATGCATATTGAACCATCGGAAGGTTTGGGAAGAAATGTTGCAGAGCCGGTAGTTGATATGCTATTTCCAAAAGGAAGTGCAGGTAGAATACCGATCATAGCGATCACTGGAACAAATGGCAAAACGACCACAACAAGATTGACAGCGCATATTGCAAAGAGTGCAGGGAAAAAAGTTGGTTATACGACAAGTGATGGTGTTTATATTCAAAACCAAATGATGATGAAAGGCGATTGCACCGGGCCGATCTCTTCTCAATTTGTTTTAAAAGATCCAACAGTTGATTTTGCTGTATTGGAATGTGCAAGAGGTGGTATTTTAAAATCAGGGCTTGCTTTTCAAAATTGTGAAGTAGCAGTTGTTACGAATGTTGCTGCCGACCATATGGGTCTTGGCGGTATTCATACAGTGGAAGCAATGGCAAAAGTAAAAGCCGTCGTGCCGGAAACCGTGTTTGATCATGGCTATACCGTATTGAACGCTGATGACGATCTTGTTTATAAAATGAAAGAAACCCTTGATTGCAATATTGCTTTGTTTAGTATGGATGAAAACAATCCAAGAATAAAAGAGCATGCCGCATTACATGGTTTATCCTGTGTATATGAAAATGGTTATATCACCTTGATGAAAGGAGGTTGGAAAATAAGAGTACTGCATGTAAAAAATATTCCGCTAACATTTGAAGGAAAAGCGATACATAATATTCAAAATTGTTTACCGGCAGTTTTGGCTACTTATCTTTTCCGCGATATTACGATCGAAGATATCAGAACGGGATTACAAACATTTATGCCAAGTGCAAACCTAACTCCGGGTCGTTTGAACTTCTTCCATTTTAAAAATTATACTATACTTGCCGACTTTGCTCATAATCCGCATGGACTAAAATTGCTTTGTGACTTTATCAGCAAGCTTGATTATCCTTTACGTATTGGTATTATTAGCGGTACCGGCGACAGGAGAGATGAAGACATTCGTGAGCTTGGAGAAATTTCGGCAAAATATTTTGATGAGATCATTATTCGTTGCGATAAAAATTTAAGAGGAAGAACCGCCGAAGAAATTATCAGCTTATTAAAAGAAGGAATTGAAAGTGTAAACCCCAATATTCCGATAATGACGATCCCGAATGAGAACGAGGCTCTGGAATATATTTACGAAAACCCAAAACACGGAGCTTTATACACAATTATGTGTGATGTGGTGGCAGGTGCTTTAGATAAAATAAGAGAGCTAAAAGAAAGGGAGGAAAAAGAAGAAAAACCTTTTATTCTTAGCAATTAATTTATCCCAAAAACCATTTGGCATCAAACTGTGCAAACCTTATTTTTGCAGCCCATTCCGAAAGGAATGTTTGGATGACCCATGGTGTAATGGTAGCACTACTGATTTTGGTTCAGTCAGTTAAGGTTCGAATCCTTATGGGTCAACGGAAACTGCAAATGATGAACTTTGGTCCCGCCTTTGGCGGGACTTTTTTATTTTTATATCTTATCTTCTTTTTAACTTTCCTGCACAAACCAAAAACTATGAGATCAATAACTGTTTTTATTTTTCTTCTTTTAACCGGAAATCTTTTTTCCCAGGATTGCTCCAATTACTATTTCCTACAAAATAATAAGACTGTCGAAATGACGATCACAAACGGAAAAGGAAAAGAATCTGGTAAAATGACTTATGTTGTTGCAGATAGCAAAAAAAATGGTAGTTCAATAACTGCCACGATCAATTCTGAGTTTGTTGATGCAAAGGGAAAATCAATTTCCAAGGCAACAAATAATGTGAAATGTGAAAATGGCGTGATGCAAATGGATATGAAAACCTTTATTCCACCTGCCCAAACAGAACAAATGAAAGCCGGCGAAGCAAAAGCAACTGATGTTTACCTTGAATATCCTGCTAATATGAATGTGGGAGATCAATTGAAAGATGGGCAATTTAATATGGATTATGAATCCAGTGGTTTAAAATCTTCTATTGAAATAAGCATTACCGAAAGAAAAGTAGAAGGAAAAGAATCTGTCACTACCCCAGCGGGTACATGGGAATGTTTTAGGATATCTGCAAAAAATAGAATTGTATCAAAGGTCGCTGGTATTGGATTTCCAATAAAAATGGACGTTGTTGAATGGTTTGCACCGGGATTTGGTATTGTAAAAACAGAATCAAAGTCTGGTAAAACGGAAATCACGTCGATAAAATAATACTGATCAGTTCTGCATATTACTGATACAAGTCCTGAGGCTATCTTCCCACTTTTTCAGTTTAACACCAAAAGTTTGTTGAATTTTTGTTTTATCTAACCCAGAATAAGATGGTCGTTTTGCAGGTGTTGGATATTCTTTTGTAGAGATCGGTTTGATATCACAGGGACTGTTAGTGATCTCCTTTATTGCCTTTGCAAAATCATACCAGGAAATAATTCCATCATTACTGAAATTATAGATCCCCGGCGTCCACTCATAGATCTGCAAATGGTAAAGTCCAATAATATTAAAAATTGTTTCTGCCAGGTCCGCAGCATTTGTTGGAGAACCCAACTGATCTTTGACCACTTTTATTTGATCTTTTTCACTCATCAAACGCATCATTGTATTTACAAAGTTTTTTCCCATGGATGAATAAAGCCATGATGTGCGAATGATAATGCTGTCAGGATTTAATTGCATAGCTTGCTCCTCTCCTTCCAGTTTTGAAGCGCCATAAACATTTATTGGATCAGTGAGAGAACTTTCTGTATAAGGATAAGCGGCTTCGCCATCGAAAACATAATCTGTTGAAATATGAATAAACTTAGTGTTATGTTCTCTACAAATGGCAGCAAGCACTCCAACTGCTTCACCGTTTATTAGGAAAGCCAGGTCTTTTTCAGATTCAGCTTTATCAACCGCAGTGTAAGCAGCGCAATTAATGCAATAAGCAGGTTTTACTGTATTGAAATAATTTCTTACCAATTCAAACTGATGGATGGGAAGGTCTTCTCTTGAAAGAAAAATAAATTCTAGCCCGGTATGTAATGAAGAAAATTCCCGGAGGTCTTTACCTAATTGCCCATTAGCCCCTGTTACCAGTATTTTGGACTTCATTTTCATTCGTATAAATAAAATTGTTCCTGCAGTTGGCAAATAAAGATAGCCCTTTATCTTTTTCAGATATTATTTCTTTTCCAGCTGGAATTTTCCAATCAACACCCAAAGAAGGATCATTATATAAAATTCCAGCTTCACTCTCTTTATTGTAAAATGAATCGCATTTATAAAGTACTTCTGCCTGCTCACTTAAAACAGAAAACCCGTGAGCAAATCCTGCGGGAATAAACAATTGCTTTTTATTCTCAGCCGAAAGCTCAATAGAATAACTTTTCCCAAAAGTTGGTGACCCTTTTCGAATATCAACGGCAACATCTAATATCCTTCCTGATAATACCCGTATCAGCTTTACCTGCGCATATGGATTAAGCTGATAATGTAACCCCCTGATCACACCATAATTTGATGATGATTGATTATCCTGAACAAAATTTATATCAATTCCTTCAGCACGAAAAGTCTGAAGATTAAATGATTCAAAAAAATATCCCCGGCTGTCCTCGTGGATTTTTGGTTCAAATACGAGTAAGTTCGATATGGGTGTTTGAATAAATGGCATATTATAAGCTCCAATAAATTCTTTTTTTAATTTTATCACGAAATAACCCTTTCAGATCATAAACGACTGCATGCGGTTTCGTTATCGATAAAATATATTCTTCATCCATCTCCTTGAACTTATCGTGTGAAACAGCAAGAATCACAGCATCATAATCGGTTCCATTGATCTCTGTTAAACCAAAACCATACTCATGCATCACTTCATCACAAGAAGCATAAGGGTCATGAACATCCACGTTTAGAGAAAATGATTGCAACTCCTTTACAACATCTGCAACTTTTGAATTTCTAATGTCACTTACATTTTCTTTGAAAGTCGCCCCCAGCACTAATACTCTTGCTGATTGCACATTGCTTACATTCTTCGTAATATATCTTACTACTTTTCTTGCAACGTATAAAGCCATTCCATCATTAATATAACGGCCTGCTAAGATAACTTTTGAATCAAAACCAAGTTCACTTGCCTTATACGTAAGATAGTATGGGTCAACACCAATACAATGTCCACCCACTAAGCCCGGATAAAATTTCAAAAAATTCCATTTGGTACCCGCTGCTTCCAATACTTCATATGTATTAATGTTCATCCTGTCAAAAATGATGGACAGTTCATTCATTAGCGCAATGTTGAGGTCACGCTGCGTATTCTCAATGATCTTCGCCGCTTCAGCTACTTTTATACAGGAAGCACGATGCACACCTGCTGTTACAACCAGTTCATAGGTTTTTGCGATCTCTTCCAAAGATTCAGCATCACATCCTGAAACAACTTTTATTACTTTAGAAAGTGTATGTGTTTTATCACCTGGGTTAATTCTTTCAGGGGAATAACCAAGTTTAAAATCCTTCAAATTTTTTAACCCTGATAATTTTTCAATGATCGGCAAACAATCATCCTCCGTACAACCCGGGTAAACGGTCGATTCAAAAACAACATAATCTCCTTTCTTTAAAACTTTACCAATGGTTTCAGAAGCTTTTTTCACTGGTGTAAGATCTGGTACATTATGCTCATCGACCGGAGTTGGTACCGCAACAATGAAAAATTTTGCTTCTCTCAATTCTTCCAGCTTTGAGGTGAAATGAATATCACATTTTTCAAAATCTTCTTTTACCAATTCATTGCTTGGATCGATACACTTTCTCATCATCTCTACTCTTCCTTCATGTATATCAAAACCGATCACAGATATTTTTTTGGCAAACTCCAATGCGATGGGAAGTCCAACATAACCTAAGCCGATCACTGCCAATTTTGCTTTCTTATCAATTAACTCCTGGTACATCTTTGGTTTAAAATTTTAATCGTTTTCTTAATAGAATTCTAATTATCTCTTGCTTACAAATTCCTTTGGCAATTTATTTAATTCTTCGGGTGCAAGGGATCTAAAATATTCATACGTAATTTTCAATCCTTCTTTTCTTGAAACTTTAGGTTCCCATCCGAGCAATTGTTTTGCTCTTGTAATATCTGGTTGCCTTTGTTTGGGATCATCAACAGGTAATGGCTTATAAATTATTTTTACTTTATTACCCGTTAGTGCAAGTATTTCTTCTGCAAAATCTTTTAATGAAATTTCATCAGGATTGCCAACATTTACCGGCATATAATAATCACTCATCAGCAAGCGATAGATCCCTTCAACAAGATCATTCACAAAACAAAAACTTCTTGTCTGTGACCCATCGCCAAAGACAGTAAGATCTTCTCCACGCAGAGCTTGGCCGATAAAAGCAGGTAATGCTCTTCCATCATTCAATCTCATTCTTGGACCATATGTATTAAATATGCGAACGATCCTTGTATCCACTCCATGAAAAGTATGATAGGCCATTGTAATTGCTTCCATGTATCGTTTTGCTTCATCATAAACCCCTCTTGGTCCCACTGGATTTACATTTCCCCAGTAGTCTTCAGTTTGCGGATGCACTAAAGGATCCCCGTATACTTCACTTGTTGATGCTACTAACATCCTTGCATTCTTTGCTTTTGCGAGTCCAAGGCAATTATGTGTACCTAATGCCCCGACCTTCAACGTCTGTATTGGTATTTTTAAATAATCGATCGGGCTGGCAGGGGATGCAAAATGAAGAATATAGTCAAGCTTGCCGGGTATTTCAATATGTTTTGTAACATCATGTTCAATAAACTCAAAATGATCATTTGAAAAATGATGTTCGATATTTTTTATGTTACCGGTGATCAAATTATCCATTGCAATAACGTGATGGCCTTCTTTGATAAACCGATCGCAAAGATGTGAACCTAAAAAACCAGCAGCACCAGTTATTAATGTTGTCTTTTTCTCCATAGATTTAAGAGGCAATTGTTTTTCTTCCTATACTTTCATAATAAAATCCTAAGTCTTTCATTTGTGAAAGATCAAACACATTTCTGCCATCAAAGATCACCTTGCTCTTCATCCGCTGCGTCATTTTTTCAAAATCAGGTGTTCTGAATTCACTCCACTCTGTTGCAATGATCAATGCGTCACAATTGTTTAAAGCATCATATTGATTCTCGGTAAATGTGATCTTATCACCAACAACGTCCCTTACATTTTTCATTGCTTCCGGATCAAACGCAGACACTGTTGCACCTGCTTTTACTAATTCTTCGATCAGATACAGAGCCG
>JBIOVR010000551.1:0-30328 GCA_044867875.1 Chitinophagaceae bacterium | reverse complement strand
TGGAGCTAATTGGACTTTCATAGTTTGGGGTTTTTTGAATGCACTTTATATAATGCCTTCTATTATTTTTAATTCAAATAGAAATAACCTTGAAATTGTAGCTAAGGGAAAATATTTTCCATCTTTTAAGGAATTTCTATCCATTTGTTTAACATTTAGTTTGACTGTATCTGCCTGGATCTTCTTTAGGGCAGAAAATGTAGAACATGCGTTAAGTATTTTTTCAAAAATACTGTCAACTTCTTTTTTTGAAACTCCTTACTTCGAAAATGGAGCTTTAAGTATCCCAACAATTTTGATTATAATATTATTTGTTATTATTGAATGGGTTGGGAGGGAAGGGCAATACGGCATTGCTCATTTAGGAGAGAAATGGAAAAGACCATTAAGATTAGCGATGTATTACTCAATTATCATTGCAATTATTTGGTTTGGCGGGAAGGAAGAAGAGTTCATTTATTTTCAATTTTAATTTATGAGGCAATTTCTGTTAAAAAGTTTTTATTTCCTGCTTCCTATAATTTTGATCATATTAATACCCACGATCTTGTATTTAAAAAGGGATCCGTATTCGGATTTCGGAAGAAAAAAAAACTATTCATGGAAATATAATTTTCAAGGGCTTGGCGACATGGGGACCAAAAAATTATTGCATTCATCCATTAAATACAATTCATTTATTTTTGGAAGCAGCAGATCTGTTGGAGTTTACGGTTGCTACTTACAGAAAAAAATTCCAAAGTCAAAATTTTTTCACTATGCAAATTGGGGGGAAACCATAGGGGGCATTTACCAAAAAATTAAATTAATAGATTCATTAGGGTATAAGATAGACAATGCTATTATTTATATTGATACTGACAAAACATTTGAAGGAGAAGGTGCGTGTACACCATTCGATCATTATTTGTTAACAAAAGAAAGTAGGAAGCAATATATATTGAATCATTATAGAAGTTATTTATTAGATTTCAATATTAACAAGTTAAAAATTCTTTTGGGTAAGCAAGTTGATGGATCTATATTTCCAAACTGGGAGTCGGATTTGACAACTAACGATCCTGATCACACATGTACCGACTCGGTTGTCAGACATTATGGTGATATAATTGAAAATATTGAATTAGATACAATTGATTCAATAAAGCATAGTGGATTCTTTTACAAAAGGCCAGAGAGTCAAACATACAAAGCAAAACAAATTTCCGATGTTGAATCACGCTGTCTTTCAGGCATAACACAAATTTTTAACAAACACCATACTAACTACTATGTTGTAATTACTCCTTTGTACGATGAGTTAAAATTTGAACCAATTGATATGATAGTTATTCGTCAATATTTCGGTAAGAATGTATATGATTTTTCAGGAAAATCAGAAATCACGAAAAAAATATCTAATTTTCCAGACAAAGAACACTTTCAGAAATATATTTCTAAAAACATTTTAGATTCAATTATTAAGTAAGTAATTGGATCTAGCAATGCACTGATTAGGTAAATATCTGGTGTGAATGGAAATCCTCTCAACGATTATCGCAAATAAAAAGAGTATCTAAAAATATGGCCAGTATGGATCGCTTCAAATAGAATTCTACCTGTTTTGCCATAACGTTTATCGTACAATAAAAAAAATATGTTTGATTCCAGGTTGATTTACGATGTAGGTCTTCATAATGGCGATGATGCTGCTTATTATCTAAGCCGGGATATAAAGTAGTTGGAATAGAAGCTGATCCCCTTCAGGCCGATAAAGCAAAAGATAAGTTTAAAACATTTATTGAAGGCGGGAGATTGAAAATTCTAAATATCGGTGTTGCACCCAAGGAAGATGAGTTTAATTTTTATGTCAATGAAGTACAATCGGAGTGGAACTCATTTGATCTGGCTATCGCAAGCAGGGACGGCCTGCCATGGCACTCCATTAAAATTCAAACAAAAACTTTTGATTCAATTATAAAAGAAAATGGTGTTCCTTATTATCTAAAAGTAGACATAGAAGGAAATGACCATTTGTGTATCAAGGAGCTTGATAAAAATGATCTGCCAAAATTCGTCTCGGTCGAAGGTAATTATGTTGGTTTGCTTAATGAACTTTCGGAAAAAGGTTTTAAAAAGTTTAAACTTATCCTTCAATATAATTTTGCACATCTTGAAATCCCGCCCAACAAATTTTTCAAAAGCTGGTTACTAGCCTATAAACTCAGGAAATGGAACTCCTTTCCTTTAAAAGTTTTTAGAAAGCTTGGAGGAGCAAATTTTATTAAGTGGCTGGATTGAATTGCTGTTCCAGGTAATAGCAAGCAACATATTCAGGGAACATCTGGCAGTTTTGGTGAAGAACTTGGTGGTGAATGGTATGATCTTGAAAAGACCATTGCTATCTACAATTATTATTACCGTTTATTTCAGGATTTACCTGATAAAAAAGATTATAATTTTTGGGTAGATATTCATGCTACCTGGTAATTCAAAAACTTGTATTGAAAAATGATTTGCTGCTAAGAATGCAGTTTTACAATAATAATTATGTGAATGAATGGTGTTTCTATTATCATTTGTTGTTACAATGCTTCCAATCGAATTACTCCGACCTTAAAGCATTTACAGCAGCAGTTATTCAAAGAGTCTATAAACTGGGAGGTGATAATTATTGATAATGCTTCCACGGATCAAACAGCTGATTTTGCAAAACAAATATGGGCCAGGGATCCTGTTACCGACTTTATTGTAAAAAGAGAAGAAAAGCCAGGACTAATGCATGCACGTAAACTAGGATTAATTCAGGCACGGTACGATATTGTATCATTTATAGATGATGATAATTGGGTGGAGCCTGGATGGGTGGAGAAGGTGTTCAATTTATTCGAGGTGAATAAAAAAATGGGAGCTTGCGGCGGAAGAAATACGGCTGTATTTGAAAATATTATCCCGGAATGGTTTGATACATTTAAAGAAAGTTTTGCAGTAGGTCAGCAGGCTAACAAAACTGGAAAAATTGATAAAGAAGCGGGTTTTTTGTGGGGTGCAGGTTTATCACTCAGGAAATCATCATGGGAAGCGCTTCAAAAAAGAAATTATGTCAACCTAACTTTGGATCGTAATGGGAGTATCCTTTCCGCTGGTGGCGACACGGAATTGTGCTATGCTTTACGATTGTTAGGTTACGAGCTTTACTATGATAATGATCTAACTCTTCAACATTTCATGCCTTCAGGAAGAATGAATTTTGCGTATTTAAAAAAAATGCATGTTGGTTTTGGCAAGGCCAACGTAAAACTCAACTACTATCGTGTTTTGCTAGATCCAGGAGTTTTTAATCTTAAAGAGTGGTGGTATGAATTACTTGTGGCAGTAAAAAGTATAATAAAATATTTTATGATCAGTAAGTTGTCACAAAAAAAAGATTCTCGTTGGAAAGCGGGTGTTCAAAACGCCTATTGGAGAGGCTATATAAATCAAGTATGGAAAGATCGAAGCTCATTCAAAAAAAACATCGACTCATTGAAAATTGTATTTGAAAAGTAATCGTAATATGTTTAAAAAAGATTTTAAAATCGCATTTTCTTCGAGAGGATTCGTGGTTTATGATATTGCTGAAGGCGTAAACCAACCAGGAGGAATGACTTTTTGTGTCAACAAGACCTTGTTTTTTGTAAAAGAGAATGGTTCTATGTGAAACTCGATAAGGATGAATAATATTTCGAAAGGGTGGAATTATTCAACCGGGCTGATATAATGCTACGATACTTTTGCTCTTATTTTTACGTTTTAGAACTGGACCCGAATCAGCCAGTTTTTTTAAGTATTTTGCGTAAAATCCAAACTAATGAAAGTCATCCTCTTTGAACTTAATGAAGTTCCTTACAAAGTCATTCATCATTTTTGTAAGCTTTATCCGGAATCAAATCTCGCAAAAGTCTTATTAAAAGGTAGAAAATATGAGACTTATGCGGAAGACCAAGGGCATCTTTCCCCTTGGGTTACCTGGCCAACAGTTCACAGAGGCATTACTAATGAAAAACATTTTATTTCAGATTTTGGACAAGACCTGAACGAGCAAGAAAAACAATATCCGGCTATCTGGAACATACTTGCAAAAAATGGCGTAAAGGCTGGTCTATTCGGATCACTACATACATACCCAATGCCCGGTAACATTGAAAATTTTTCTTTTTATGTACCGGATACTTTTGCAGCAGGCAGTGAGTGTTTCCCTAAAAAGCTGGAACCTTTTCAGAAGTTCAATCTTGCGATGGCAAGAGACAATAGCCGTGTGGTTAGTAACAAAATTCCGGGTAGGGAAGCAGCACAATTCTTAATGAAGCTTCCGGATATGGGTTTGAAATTTAAAACAGCAACTGATATTGCCGCACAATTAGTGGACGAAAGAATAAACAAATGGAAAGTAGTAAGAAGAAGAACATATCAATCGATCATTGGCTTTGATATATTTTATAAACAACTTGAATCAAAAAAACCTGACTTCGCTACCTTCTTTACTAATCATGTTGCATCATCTCAACATCGCTACTGGGCTGCCGCGTTTCCGGAAGATTACGAAAGCTTAAAACTTGGAAGAGAGTGGATCGAAACATATAATGGCGAAATAGTTTACACCATGAAAAAGGCTGATGAAATGATCGGGAGACTTGTAAAATTCATAGATAAAAACCCGGAGTATTCGTTGTGGATACTTTCAAGTATGGGGCAGCAAGCGGTGGAAGCAAAAGAAATTTATACAGACTTGTTTGTCACAAATGGAAAAAAGTTCATGGATAATTTTGATCTCGGCACAACATATTATGAATTAAAACCTTCAATGGTTCCTCAATTCAACGTGCAAATACATGTTGATAAAAGAAAAGAGTTTGAAGATAAACTGGCAACTTTCCGCATTAATGACCAACCTGTCCAGTCACGTCAAAAGGCGGAAGGGTTTTATAGTCTTGATATTGGCTTACCAAATTTGGACGAGAGCAAAATAAAAATTGAATTGATGGGAGAAATAATTCCACTTGAACATTCGGGAATGGAAAATGTGAAGATACAGGACAGGTGTGGTGCAACTGCTTATCATATTCCACAAGGATCATTTATTATATATGCACCGTCCAAAGGGCTTAACGGCAATGATGTTACAAGTGTTTCAACTACCGAAATTGCTCCAACAATTTTGAGAAATTTTAGTATACCTGTTCCCGATTATATGAACAAAGGGATTTCTCTTTCTAATTAGATAGGCTGCTTTTTACAATGTAAATAGCAGATATTTGCAGCCAAATAAAAATTCCTTATTCATTACTATGAATTTTCCGAAAATAAGTGTTGTCGTTCCTTCTTACAATCAAGGTCTATATTTGGAAGAAACGATCCTTTCAATTATCAATCAACAATATCCGAATCTTGAAGTGTTTGTTGTAGATGGCGGCAGCAAGGATAATTCAGTTGATATTATTAAGAAATATGAGCAACATCTTACCTGGTGGGTAAGTGAAAAAGATAAAGGGCAGAGTGATGCGATCAATAAAGGTTTTGCAAGAGTTACTGGTGATATTGTAACCTGGTTATGCAGTGATGATCTTTTTACAGAAGGTGCCTTAAAAAAGGTAGCTAATATATTTTCGGATTTAGGGGATGATATCGGTCTTGTTTATGGTGGTGCTACGCTTTTTGGAGAAAATATGAAACCAACAGAAACATGGGGATATGAAGATGCTGGAATAGAAAGATATATTGCAGGCCAGGCCTTTCCTCAACCTTCTGCCTTTTTTAAAAGAAAATCTTTGCAGGAAGCTGGCAATTGGGTAAGAGAAGATCTTCACCTTGGAATGGACTTTGATCTTTTTGCACGACTCGGTTGTGTATGCAAATTTCATTCGGTAAATGAGATCTTTTCACTTTATCGTTTGCATGATGCCAGTAAAACAGTTTCACAGCATTCGAGATTGATTGAAGATTGGACAAGAAGCTTTGGCAACCTTTGCAGAAATTTTGGTTGGGTTGACATAATTGAAAAAATGCAGACTATTCCTCAATTATCCGGCTTCTTAAATTATAGTTATCCCTTTAAGGCGAATGAACAAATAATTTCAGGTGTCGATAAAAGACTTGCTTTGTTCTATCATTTATGCTATTGGGTAAAATCTTGTTACCAGTATAAAAGAAGAGATGAAGCCCGTCAAATACTGTCAGTATTGAAAAAGAATTTCCCATCCGAGTGGTTGGCAAAGGAAAAATACATACCGCAGATTGTAACGAGGCTTAAGTTGCCTGATCCAGTATTGGAGGTTTTAATTAGTCTTAAAAAAAGCTATCAGAGTCTTTTGGTTCGAAATTGATATTTTAACAATTAACTAAAGTTAATATCAACTCTGTTTGGTGTTTAAATTTGAAGGTATCTCGAAATAACTATAAAAGAATCCAGTAATTGTATGGGAGTATTAACATGGCTTAAGGAAAAAAACCGGAAAGAGCAGTTCGAGCCAGGTTTATTTGCAGTTTTTTTTAACCCATATTATTTTAATAGAAAGGCTATTTATACCGGAATAAAAAAACATAGTGGCAAGCTTAAAGGCAAACTGCTTGATTTTGGTTGTGGCTCCAAAGCCTATGAGCATTTGTTTACTGTTGATAGTTACATTGGTATTGACCTGGAAGTAAATGAAGGTCATAACATTCCCCAGCATAAAGTAGATGTTTTTTATAAAGGCGATAAATTACCTTTTAGTGAAAATTCATTTGACAGTATTTATGCTTCAGAAGTTTTTGAACATGTTTTTAATTTAGAAGAGATCCTCAATGATATAAATCGTGTACATAAACCAGGAGGGCTATTGTTAATTACCATGCCCTTTGTATGGAGGGAACATGAAATGCCAAATGATTTTGGCAGATATACTTCAGCAGGCATTAAGCATATAATGAAAAAATGTAATTATAACATAATTGCTCATGAGAAAGCACCAGGATATTTTTTGTCAGTAGTTCAACTTTTTTCTGCGTATGTATATCACGCAGTATTGCCCAGATCAACCACCTGGAAATTTATTTTATCGCCACTGACCATTTTCCCAATAAACTTATTTGGATTATTTTTTAATATCTTTTTTCCATCGAATAAGGAATTATTTATTAACCATGCGATATTGGCGGAAAATTTAAAGATGAAACAAACCCTAACTCAGTAAGTAAGAAATTAAATAATTTTTTGTAAAAGGAATAATGCGAGTATTTTTTTCTGTTATAATACCTGTTTATAATCGAAGGCATCTTATAAAGCCAGTTATTGATTCTGTTTTAAACCAATCATACATCGCATTTGAATTGCTACTTGTTGATGATGGAAGCACTGATAATACAGGTGAATTTATTTCCAGTCAATTCACTGATAAAAGAATAAAATATTTCTATAAGAACAACGAGGAAAGAGCAGCCGCCAGGAATTTCGGTTTAGATAAGGCATCTGGCAATTATGCTGTTTTCCTGGATTCTGATGATCTTATGGAGAGCAACTATCTTTCAACTTTGACTGACATAATCAATGCTCATCCCAACCAGGGAATGATCGCGACAAAGTATAATTTTATTTTTCCCAATGGAGACGAGGCTTCTTCTCCAATGAAATCTTTAAAAGAAGGCTTTTATGATTTTAATTTTTTCTTGCAAGGAAATGTTTTAGGTAGCAATATTTGCCTAAAGCTTTTTGATTTTGACTATAAACGATTTCCTCCTGAAAGAGAATTGGCATCTATGGAAGATTGGTTATTCGTTTTGTTAAACACAAGCCTTCAGCCAATTTTTATAAAAGATATTATTTGTGTTCATATGCAAGAGCACGCAGGTAGATCAATGACACAGAACCAGGTTGTCATTAGGGCAAGAAAAAATGCAACAGAATGGGTTTTAAAAAATATGTCATTGTCAAATTCTGAAGCAAAGAAATTGAAAACATGGTCGCACTACTTTTGTGCAGTTCATGAATATCTTGATGGAAACAAGAAAAAAAGTATCGAAGAAAGTGTACAAGTCCTCCGTTTAGGCGGATTGGAAGGAAAGTTTGTTTTATTATTTATCAAAGCAATAATTGGCAGTAAATTAATTAGAAGAAATAAATGAAGCTTAAGGGTAATATTCTTGTGCTCACACAATGGAGTTTTAAAGATGCATTGATCCAGACATATACTCTTCCATATGTTGAGATATTAAGGGAAATCATTCCGACAGAAAGAAAAATTTTTGTTGTTACCTCCGAGCAGGAAAAAAAAGCTTTAACACAAAAGGAGCTGTACGAAATAAACGATCAATGGAAAAGTCGAAATATGGAATTGATCGCTCAGCCTTATAAACGTTTTGGATGGAAAAAATTAATTGCTTCAGTTGGGCAAATGTTTAAATTATATCGCACTATAAAAAAGAGCAAGATAGATGTTATTCATCCTTTCTGTACTCCTGCCGGTAGCATAGGATATTTGCTATCCAGGTTTTCTGGTGCAACACTTGTGATCGATAGCTATGAACCACATGCTACAGCTATGGTTGAGACGGGCGCATGGAAAAAAGACAGTGTATCATTTAAGTTGCTTTTTAGACTGGAAAAAAAGTTGTCTGAGAAAGCGTCTTATATTATTGCGACTACTAGAGGAATGAAACAATTTGCCCTAGATAATTATGGGATTGAGTTGAAAGAGTTTTTTGTTAAGCCAGCCTGTATCAGTTTTAAAGATTTTTATCCTCGGCCTAAAGATGCTGAGTTGCTTGAAAAATTTGGATTAATTAATAAGATAGTATGTGTATATGCAGGAAAACTAGGTGGTACTTATTTAAAGGAAGAAGTTTTCGATTTCGTGAAAGCCTGTTATCAATATTGGGGTGAAAAGTTTCGCTTCCTGATGTTAACAGAAGAATCAGAGGAAATAATTCAAAAGCAAATTAAAAGGATAGATATTCCATCAGATGTGATCATCAAACAATTTGTACAACACAGCGAAATACCCAAATATCTTTCTTTAGGAGATTTTGGAATAAATCCCCAGGTTCCCGTACCATCAAAACGTTATGGTTCTCCAATTAAAAACGGAGAATATTGGGCCATGGGCTTACCCGTTGTTATTTCACCAGGTATTTCAGATGATTCAGATATCATTTTACAAAATGAAATTGGAGTAGTAACTAATCTGAAACAAATAGAAACAATGGCCGGAGCGATACACCAGATGGATCAGTTGTTAAAAAATAATAGCAGAGAATTTCTACAGGAAAAAGTATTTGGTATTGCAAAAAAATACCGCTCTTTTGATATAGCCAGGAAGATATATCCATTAATTTATGAAAGCTGAAAAACCCATTATTCATTTTTGGGTACCATATCCAATAGGTGTTGCACCTTCACAACGTTTCAGGGTGGAGTTGTTTTTAGCAAACCTGGAAAAGGAAGGGTTTTCTTTTCGCTTATTAACTTTTCTTGATAAAAAAGCGTGGGATATCTTATATAAACCCAACAATAGAATTTTAAAGGCATTGGGAACTGTAAAAGGATTTTTCAGAAGAATCGGTCATCTTTTTCAATCAACAAAAGCTGATTATATCTTTATACATCGGGAAGCTACGCCGCTTGGACCGCCTATATTTGAATGGCTACTAGCAAAAATTTTCAGAAAAAAAATTATTCATGAATATGATGATGCTATCTGGCTTCCTGGAGGAGAAGAAATATCTTTTAGCAAAAAATGGCTTAAAGCAACTTGGAAAATAAAGTATATTATAAAATGGTCATACAAAGTAGTAGCTGGAAATGATTTTTTATGTGAATATGCACGGCAATATAATTCCTCTGTATTTCTTATACCTACCGTTGTAGATACAGAGCATGGGCATTATAAACAACGCAACCAGAAAGAAGGAAAGAAAATAGTCGTGGGATGGACGGGAACACATACAACACTGCATAATCTTGAAGTGATAAATGACATTATCCCTGAATTAAAGAAAGAAATCGATTTTGATTTTCTTATAATCTCTAACAAACGACCTGAGTGGAACTTCGATTTTATTTACAAACAATGGGAATTGGAAACCGAGCAGGAAGATTTATTGAGAATGCATATAGGTATTATGCCTCTTAAAGAAGGCCCTTGGTTTGAAGGAAAATGTGGGTTTAAATTAATTCAATATCTTGCTTGCGGTATACCAACAATTGCTTCTCCAGTAGGAGTTAATTCTAAAATAGTGCATCATAACGAAAACGGGTTTATTGCTGCTGATAAAAAGGAATGGAAAAAATATTTAAAGGATCTTATTGATGACCCGCAGATTCGTAGTCAAATGGGAGAAAAAGGCCGAAAGTGTATTGTTGATGAATATAGCCTTAAGTCTCAATTAATTAATTTTCTTAATCTATTTAACAACAAATAATTTTTATTGATGTCTGAGTTATTTCATAAAGTCTGTCTGGTTTGTAATGGGCCGAATATTCATTCATTACGTGGGTATGAAAGCCATGATCTTTTAAAATGTTCGGACTGTGGATTTATTTTTATGAGGAAAATACCTACAAATGCAGAGTTGGAAAGTTATTATTCTGTGTATGCGTATGAAAACGAAAAAGAGATGTCGGAAGCAACTAAGGTAAGTTTAGAAAGTTTAGTTAAAGGGTTTAACTCATATCGGCAAAATAACAGGATGCTCGATGTAGGTTGTGGTGAAGGGTGGATATTGGAGGTGGCAAAAAAGAATGGCTGGGATGTATATGGAACCGAATATTCAGCAAGAGCTATAGAGATTTGCGAGGCAAAAGGAATAAAAATGTATAAGGGCGTACTGAACCCAGAAAAAATGGATGTTAAAGAATTCGATGTTATAGTTTCATCAGAAACTATAGAGCATATAAACAATCCAAGAGAAGATTTTAGCAATATAAGTAAACTGCTTAGAAAAGGAGGATTGTTGTATGTAGCAACACCGAATTTCAATGCGTATTTGAGATACTTGCTTAAAGAAAAGTATTACATAATACAGTATCCCGGACACTTATCATATTATACAAAAAAAACATTGCATAATTTGTTAACGACTTGCGGACTCAAAAAAGTCAAACTTCTTACAACAGGGATTAGTCTGACCCGTTTTCAAAACAATATAAATTCTGTCACCTCTGATCCCAATACTGAAATGAATGCAGATGAAAAACTCAGAACAAAGATTATAAAGTCAAGCGGACTTCAATTTGTAAAAAAGGTAGTTAATAAAGGATTAACTTTTACAGGTTTAGGTCTTACCCTCAAAGCTTACTATGTTAAAAAATGATCTGTCAGGTGATACGATTTTTTTTATTCACTTTTTTTAAGGAAAGCTCTGATTTTGGAGGATTGAAAGCTATAAATAAGAAGGCTGTATAGAATGGCATGCAGGGAATTTTATAACGGGAAAGTGAACCAAAATTAGATGTGGAAATACCAACTGCAAATGCAAAGACCATAGTAAAAATCAAACAGAATTGAAGAGTTTCATCCGCAAGGATACGTTGTACAACACGAATTGGATTGTTTCTGAAAATCACAGCAATTGTAAAGCCAATAAAAAACAGGGCTTCTATTGCAGATAGCATTACAATTGGTTTTCTCGCTTCCCATGGGTATGGGCGAAATAAGGTAACATTTATTCCTGCCGGTGCTAGCTCAATCATGCCTAATAAAGTAGGATCAAAATTACCGAGCGTATATCCTGAACCGTCCTGTTCATTAGAAACTCTATATAAGTAATCTCTTGTAACAGTAGCTTTATAGGCAACACTTTCGACATTATATTCCCCAAACATTTCGGTTTGTAATTTACCACCTACTACAACCAGGCCAATAATGGCTGAAGCATATAAAAAATATCTTACAAAAAGAATCAGCCTGGTATCTTTAATCCTATAAGAAAGTAAACCCACGCCCCAAAGCAAGGCTGCAGGTAGAAATGCAATTACAATATAAGATTTGATAACATAAATGATATATAGAAAAATTAAAGCAAATATTGAATTGCCTATAATTTTTTTGTTTTCATAAAAAATTATATAGAAAAAATGAGTAACCCAGCCAATACAGGAAAAGGTAATAGTGTCCTTCATGAAGCCTGAACCCCAAAACACAACGCTGGGAATAAACAAAAACGCAAAGGCCATTTGTTTTGTCAACCTGGGATATAATTTGGTAAAGACAACAAACAATTTCCAAATACCTATGAATGATAGCGCAGATAAAATTACGGTTGTGGGCAAATATGTGCTTAGAGTAAAAAGGCCCAAAAAAGCGCCAACTTGGGGAACAAAGTAATCTGCCGGACTAGTATACCATTGCATTTGTGATACAAATGGATACATATCTACATCATATTGATTTCCTAACCTGGTGATGAGCTTTATCCATGTGACAAAGGAATCCTGAAATGAAGAATTAATAATCATTGAATGACGCCAATATTCGAAAGTATCCCCGCCCTTGTAATAATATTGGTAAATTAATCCAACAAAAATTCCTCCAAATATTTTTATCCCGAAAGCCCACATAAAATACTTTCTATAGGGATGTTTACCGGGATAATATTTATTTCTGTAATATGCTGCTGTTACGAAGACAATAAAAAGATAAATAGGAAGTAAAATGAAATCCGTTATAGTGATATATTGCATAAAACTTAAGGATATTGTATGTGTGGAATTGCTGGCATAGTTGCTTTGACAAATATAGGCCGACAACAGGTTGCGAAATTACGACAATCCATCCGAACTCTGCAGACGAGAGGACCTGATGACGAGGGTATTTATCTGTGCAAAGAGATGGGTTTGGCGCAACGACGCTTAGCTATTATTGATACAAGTGCTGCTGCTAATCAACCAATGTGGGATAAGACGGAACGTTATACAATTATTTTTAACGGCGAAATATTTAACTACAAGGAACTACGAAACAATTATTTTAGTACAGAAGAACAAAAACAACTTCGTACAAGTTCAGACACCGAGATATTGCTTGAGCTTTTTATAAAGCAAGGTGAGAAATGCCTTCCGTTATTGGAAGGTTTTTTTGCTTTTGCCATTTATGATACGCAAACAAAAGAATTATTTGTTGCGAGAGACAGGTTCGGGAAAAAGCCATTGAATTATTTTGTTGATGATGACAGGTTCATTTTTGCATCTGAGCTAAAAGCACTTTATGATTTTGGCATCCCCAAAGAATTAAACTATGAAGCGCTGAAACTGTACCTGCAATTATCTTATATCCCGCAACCCATGAGCATGCTCAAGCATGTAAAAAAAGTGGAACCGGGTGCAAGGTTGATACTTAAGGGAAAAAATATTGAAGAAAAAAAATGGTATGAGCTCACCCCGAAATATGAATATAAAAATGCCCCATCTTATGAGCAAGCACAAAAAGAGCTTGTTTCTTTATTAGAAGATGCAGTTGTGAAAAGATTAATAAGCGACGTGCCGCTTGGTGCTTTCTTAAGCGGTGGTATTGATTCATCTGTTATTGTAGCACTGGCCAGTCGTCATCAAAAATCACTGAACACATTTTCAATCGGGTTTAAAGATGAACAATATTTTGATGAAACTCAATTTGCGGAATTGGTGGCAGCAAAATTTAAAACTAACCATGCTACGTTTCGTTTAGGGTTTGATGATTACTTGTCTCACATACATGATGTGTTGAATTATCTGGATGAACCATTTGCAGATTCAGCATCACTCCCCCAATTCATTCTTTGCATGGAAGTAAGAAAACATGCGACAGTTGCCATTTCCGGCGATGGCGGTGATGAAGTTTTTGCAGGTTATAATAAGCATTATGCAGAATGGCAAGCGAGAAGAAGATCATTAGCAGGCAGTCTTGTAAAGATAGGTGCTCCTCTTTGGAAAATTATGCCGAAGAGCAGGAATAACCGCTTCTCTGATCTTTTCCGTCAATTGGACCGGTATGCGGAAGGAGTCGGGCTTTCTGAAAGGGAACGTTACTGGCATTGGGCTTCTACTTTTTCAGCATCTGATGTAGATAAGTTAATTACAAAGCAAACTGCTGCCAGGGTCAACAATGCAGTCATTGATTCAGTAAAAGAAAAATATCTTTCAAATATTAATGATGATTTTAATTCTGTATTAAAAACAGATCTTGATCTTGTGCTAGTAAGTGATATGTTGGTGAAAGTTGATTTGATGAGTATGGCAAACAGTGTGGAAGTACGTTCGCCATTCCTTGATCATCATGTCGTGGAGTTTGCTTTTACATTACCATCAGAATACAAAATAAACAAGGCGGGTAGAAAGAGAATTATTAAGGATGCTTTCCAGAATATTTTGCCACCGGAAATTTATAACCGAGGAAAAAGAGGATTTGAGATACCTATGTTGAAATGGTTCCGTGAAGAGCTACACACATTTATATTTGATGATCTGCTAAACGAAAAATTTATAAAAGAACAAGGCATTTTCGATATTGAGTTTATCAATTGTATGAAAAAACAACTTTACTCTGCTGCTCCGGGAAATATTGTGGAACAACTTTGGGTATTGATCGTTTTTCAACATTGGTACAAGAAATATTTTATGTAAAACCAAATTTGTGAGTAAAGGGATCTTTACTATATCACTTGACTTCGAGCTTTTCTGGGGTGTGCGGGACCATCGCACACTGGAAAACTATGGAGAGAACATTCGCAACGTTCATCATGTTGTTCCCCGTCTGCTTGAGCTATTTTCCAAATATAATGTGCATTGTACGTGGGCAACTGTGGGCTATCTTTTTTTTAATGAAAAAAGAGAAATGTTATCTTATTTACCTGTTGAGCGACCTACTTATAAAAAGAAAGAATACGATCCATATCCTTATCTTGAACAAAATGAGCTGGAAAAAAAATATCATTTTGCTCCGGAACTTATTGAACAAATAAAAAGAACACCGGGCCAGGAGATCGGCACACATACATTTTCTCATTTCTATACACTTGAGAAGGATACAACGATTGGCCAATTTCAAAGTGACCTACGTGCTGCAATTGTCATTGCAAAAGACAAAGGCATAGAAGTTAAAAGCATAGTTTTTCCACGTAATCAATATTCCAATGATCACATTAAAAAATGTTTGGAAGAAGGAATAAAAATTTACCGTGGTAATGAACTTTCAGGTATATATAAACCAATATCAAGGGAAAACGAAAATATTGTCAGAAAGGGAACACGGTTTGCGGATACTTATATAAATATTACAGGACACCATTGTCATGCTATTCCTGGAGCCAGTGAAATTATTAATGTGCCTGCAAGCCGGTTTCTCAGGCCATATAATCCGAAATTTAAAATGTTTGATGGGTTAAAATTCAGACGGATCAAACAAGGAATAGAATTTGCAGCAAAGCACGGTTTGATTTACCAACTGTGGTGGCATCCGCATAATTTCGGCAAATACATGGAAGAGAACTTCGAATTTCTTGAAAAACTTTTGAAAGTATATCAGCGGCTAAATAAAGAACAGAAAATGGAGTCATTAAACCTCCTGGAGATTTATCAACGAACAAAAAGAAGATGAAACCGAAGATCATTATTATTGCAAGAGACTGCGACTCTACGAACATAGTTTATAATTATCTCAAAGGATATTTCGAGATCGATGCAATTGTGTTTGAAAAACCAATTCCGAGAAAAAAACAATTTTTCAACCGTGCCAAACGTCTTGGCTATATGAATGCAATAAGCCAGGTGATCTTTTTTCTTTGTATTGCACCTGTTATTAAAATGTTCTCACAAAAAAGAAAAGCAGAAATATTTAAGCAATTTCAGCTTGATGAAACCGCTCCCCCGGAAAATTTAATAAAAAGAGTACGATATTTAAATACTGAAGAAGGTCGTACTTTACTTAATCAATTAAATCCGGATCTTATCATTGTAAATGGCACAAGGATCATTTCAAAAAAAACATTGGAGTCTGTTCGCTCAACTTTCATTAATATTCACACCGGCATAACACCGGCCTTTCGTGGAGTACATGGTGGTTATTGGGCCATTGCTACCGGCAAAAGAGAGC
Source organism: Chitinophagaceae bacterium (assembly GCA_044867875.1). GTDB lineage: Bacteria > Bacteroidota > Bacteroidia > Chitinophagales > Chitinophagaceae > VBAS01. Next base: position 14,270 of record JBIOVR010000551.1, on the reverse strand, counting down.
TTTTTGGAACAACAGTTCATTATGTTGACACGGGTGTTGATACAGGCGGGATCATTGAGCAAGTTTTTGTTGAGCCGTCGAAGAAAGATAACTTTTATACATACCCATATCTGCAATATGCTTCAGTGCTTCCTGTATTGAAGCAGGTCATTCAATCTTTTATTGATGGTAATAAACCGAAAACAAAAGACCCGGTTACTACTGATTCTGAGTTATGGTTTCATCCCACTATTTTTCAATGGTTCGGAAATCTTAAAAGAACATTTATTTTTTTATTGGTATCATCTTTTATCCAACTATTCTGAGCTAATTTGTGGAGTAAATGCCAAGAGTTTTAAGAATACTTAATCGCCTTATTATTGGCGGCCCTTCGAAAAACGCAATATATCTTTCGAGATATATGCAGCCTGATTTTGATACATTATTAGTTATCGGTGGCAAAGAAGATCACGAACAGGATGCTGACTTTTTAGCTACTGCAAATAATATTGATCCCACCTGCATTTCCGAAATGAAAAGATCAATTTCGCCGTACAATGATTGGGCTGCTTATAATAAATTAAAAAAGTTAATTAGAGAATTTAAACCTGATATTGTTCATACACATGCTGCAAAATCAGGAGCATTGGGAAGGTTGGCTGCAAAACATTCTAACGTACCTGTGATCGTTCACACTTTTCATGGCCATATTTTTCATTCTTATTTTAATTCAGTAAAAACAAACTTTTTTATCAGGACCGAAAGATATCTCGCCGGCTTAAGTGATGCAATAGTAGCCATCAGTGATGTGCAAAAAAAAGAATTAACCACCGACTTTAGGATTGCAGCAGCAGATAAATTCCGTGTGATCCCACTTGGACTTGACCTTGATAATTTTATAATTAACCAGGAAGAAAAGAGAAATAAATTCAGAGAAGAGTTTGGCTTAGGTGATGAAATTGTTGCTATCGGAATAATCGGAAGGTTAGTGCCGATAAAAAATCATTCGCTTTTCATAAAAGGGTTGAAATATGTACTTGATAATACAAGTGTAAAGATCAAAGCTTTTATAATCGGCGATGGTGAAAGCAGAATGGCAATTGCACAGATGGCAAATGATCTCGGAATAAAATACACTATACAAACAGATGGAACGCATCCACATCCACTGATTTTTACATCCTGGAGAACAGATATTGATACAATTTTTGCAGGGCTTGATGTTATTGCATTGACATCACTTAATGAAGGAACACCAGTTAGCTTAATTGAAGCACAGGCAGCTGGCAAACCAATTGTATCTACAAGAGTAGGAGGGATCGCAGATGTTGTTTTGGAGAATAAAACAGCTTTGCTCTCGGAGATCACTGATGTAAAAACCTTTTCGAATAACCTGCTTCATCTTGTTAATGATCCAGAGCTTCGGAAAAAATTCAGCAACGCCAGCAAAGATCATGTAGTAACTAAGTTTAGCTATCACCGGTTGGTAAATGATATGAGTGGTTTATATCATGATCTGCTTGACAAAAAAAATCAACGTAAGAAATAAATAATTTTTATGAAGTTGTGGGGAAAAAAAGATTCTGACGCATTTGACTATGGCCTTCTTAAAACTGACATGCATTCTCATTTATTGCCTGGTATTGATGATGGATCGCCTGACCTGGCTACTTCAGTAGAAATGATAAATGGGTTGATCAATCTTGGATTTAAGAAGTTGATCACGACACCGCATGTAATGCAGGACATGTATCCAAATAAAAGAGATGATATATTAAAGCGATACGATGTTTTAAAAAAACATTTGGAGACAGAAAAAATAAATGTGGAGCTTGGAGTTGCTGCAGAATACTTTCTTGATGATAATTTAAAGAAACTGCTTGCAGATAAAGAACCCCTATTAACATTTGGGGACAACCTGGTATTGGTAGAATTTTCAATGGCCAGCGAGCAATATAATTTTAAAGAATTACTTTTTGAAATGCAAATGCAAAACTACCACCCTGTAATAGCTCACCCTGAACGGTACATCTATCAGGAAAAAAATAAAGAGTTTTTTGAAGAATTGAAATCAGCCGGACATCTTTTTCAACTTAACATCATGTCGCTTGCCGGAGTTTATGGGAAAACAGTAAATGAGCTTGCTCATTATTTTATAAAGCATGAATACTACGATATTGCCGGTACCGATTTGCATAACACCCGCCATTTTTCTCAATTACAAAGCTCATCAATAGCTCATGGATTAAAAGAATTGCTTGATGCCGGAAAGCTGCTGAACCCTCAATTGTAATTTTATTTGAACTTTTTTGCAGGTGATTTGTAATTACTAAACATGACCAAATTCACTATAAAGGATCTTGAAAATCTTTCAGGCATCAAAGCGCATACTATCCGTATTTGGGAGCAACGCTATTCTTTTCTTAATCCCTCCCGGACCGATACGAATATCCGCTATTATAGCAATGATGATCTGAAAACTATTCTGAACATTTCACTCCTCAATAAATATGGTTACAAGATCTCGCATATAAATAACATGTCTGCCAACGATGTGCAGGCAAGAGTGGCAGAATTGAATTTGGCCGGTGCTCAGCAAGAACGGATCGTGAATGAATTGATAAAAGTGATGGTTGACCTTGATATTTCAGGTTTTGAAAAAATTATAGACAAACAAATTGCAGCAAATGGAATTGAAAAGGTGATTCTCCGCATCATCTTTCCTTTCTTTGAACGAATAGGCATTCTTTGGCAAACTGGTCATATTAATCCTGCGCAGGAACATCTTACAACAAATATCATTCGTCAAAAATTGATTGTTGGTATTGACCAGGCAAAACCTGTTCTAAAAATCAAAAGATCTTTCCTCCTTTTTTTACCTGAAGGAGAACATCATGAGCTTGGCTTATTGCTTGTTTATTATCTATTAAAGAAACGTGGTGCTGAAGTTTTTTATATAGGCGCTAATGTTCCATTGAAAGATGCGCAATTTGTTAATGATGCTAAAAAACCAGATTTTATTTACATACATCTTACCTCTACTTCACCCGGATTTAATTTTGAAAAATTTCTTAAGCAAACTTCTGAAAAGATCTCAAAACCAAAGATCATCATATCTGGGTTTCCTACTCACGGCTATAAAAAAGTCCTTCCTAAAAATGTTGAATTCAAACATTCTCTTGTGGAACTGATAGAATTTATTTCTTCCCTTTAGCCTTCTTTCCCCTCTTTTCTTTTTCTAATGTTTTTTTGTTGAGCGGATTTGCTTTTTTTTCTTTTGATCTTTAAACAAAGAAGCAACGACAATTGAAAAGCGTTTAACTTTATACTACTAAAAGTTAAACAGAAATTGTATGTCCGCAGCGGAGTTTAATGAATTGTTATTAGGTAATGCAAATCCCTTAAGGCCATTTGCAGTAAATCTTACTCATGACCAGGAAACTGCAAAAGATCTTTTCCAGGAAACATTGTACAAAGCCCTGGCAAACCAGGATAAATACAGTACAGGTACAAATATTAAAGCATGGTTGTTTACAATTATGCGAAACATTTTTATCAATGATTATAGAAGAAGGTCGAAGCAAAGAACAATTTTTGACAATGGAACAAATGAAATATTGATCAATTCAGGTAAAATAATTGCATGCAATGGAGGAGAAAATTCTTTGCAAATGAACGAGATCCAAAAAGCAATCTATCAGCTGCCACAAGTTTTTAAAATTCCTTTTTTGTTGTACTATGAAGGGTACAGGTACGATGAAATTTCTAAATCCCTGAATGAGCCTTTAGGAACGATAAAAAGCAGGATTCATTTTGCACGAAAACTCTTGAAAGAAAAACTTATCAGGTATTAAAATTTGTTTATGTCATCTACAGTAGTCATTGTGGGTAGTGGTTTTGCAGGTTTATCAGCTGCTTCGTTCATGGCGAAGGCAGGATGGAAGGTGACAGTCATAGAAAAAAACAGCGGGCCGGGAGGAAGAGCAAGGCAATTAAAGGAAAACGGATTCACTTTTGATATGGGACCAAGTTGGTATTGGATGCCTGATGTGTTTGAAAATTATTTTAAAAAATTTGGAAAGAAAGTTTCTGATTATTATTCATTGAAACGACTTGATCCATCTTACCGGGTTTATTGGGAAAATGATTTTACTGACGTACCTGCTGATTATAATGCATTCAAGAAAATGGTTGATGAATTTGAGCCGGGTGCAAGTCAACAACTTGAAAAATATTTAATAGAAGCTGCTTATAAGTATGAAACGGGTATAAATAAACTGGTACATAAACCGGGAAGATCCTTTGCTGAATTTATCGATCATGATATTTTAAAGGGAGTATTTAGGCTGGATGTTTTTACTTCAATTAGAAAACACATATACAAATATTTTAAAAGCCCTAAGCTTCGCCAGTTAATGGAATTTCCTGTTTTGTTTCTTGGTGCATTGCCAGGCAACACTCCGGCACTCTATAGTTTGATGAATTATGCAGATATAAAAGGCGGTACATGGTATCCAGATGGGGGGATGTATTCTGTTGTAGAAGCTATGTATGAATTAGCACTTGAATTGGGAGTAGAATTTTGCTTTAATGAAGAAGCGGAACAAATATTTATTCAGGAGGGCACAGCAAAAAATTTAATTACGAATAAAAATGTTCATGAAGCTGATGTGATCATCAGTGGGGCAGATTATCATTTTACTGAAAAGAAACTTTTACCCAAGAAGTACCGAAGTTATAGTGAAAATTATTGGGAAAAAAGAGTGATGGCGCCAAGCTGCTTATTATTTTTTGTTGGACTGAATAGAAAATTGAAGAATGTTATTCATCATTCCTTGTTTTTCGATGTCCCGTTTGAGCAACACGCAAAAGAGATCTATGATGATCCGCAATGGCCATCCAACCCACTTTTTTATGTAAGTGTAAATTCTGTTACTGATGATACTGTTGCTCCGGCTGGTTGTGATAATATGGTTTTATTAATACCCATTTCATCAGGTCTGCAGGGTGATGATGAAACAACAAGAGAAAAATATTTTGAGCAGATCATAAAGCGAATGGAAATACATACAGGACAATCTATTTTGGATGGAGTTATCTATAAAAAAGCTTTTTCTGTTTCTGATTTTTCAAGCGAGTATAATTCTTTTCGTGGCAATGCATATGGTCTGGCAAACACATTAATGCAAACTGCTATTTTCAAACCATCTTGCCAAAGCAAAAAGGTAGAAAATTTATTTTTTACCGGTCAATTAACTGTCCCAGGTCCAGGAGTACCACCTTGTTTGATCAGCGGAGAAGTTGTCGCGAAAGAAGTGCTAAAGCAATATGATCGATATCCTAAACGGAGAAATGAAAAATTAATTAACGTATAAATTAAGTGGTGATGATCTCGAAATTCCATACAGTGAGTAATAAGACCAGTGAAATAACGACGAGGGAATATAGCACTTCTTTTTCCTCTGCTATTCGTTTATTGCACCACGATATACGACAACCTATTTATAATATTTATGGTTTCGTTCGGTTTGCAGATGAGATCGTGGATACTTTTCACGATTATGATAAAACCTTGCTTTTGGAAGAATTTAAAAGGGAAACTTATATTGCTGTTGACAGGGAAATTAGTTTAAATCCAATACTGAATAGCTTTCAGCAAACGGTAAATGAGTATAACATTGATCGTGATCTTATCGACGCATTCTTTGGTAGCATGGAGATGGATCTTAGTCAAAGAAATTACGATATAAAAAATTTTAATGAGTATGTTTACGGGTCGGCGGAAGTAGTAGGGCTTATGTGCCTGTATGTTTTTTGTGAAGGAAAAAAAGAGCTTTTTGAAAAACTTAGAGGTTCAGCATGTTCCCTCGGTGCTGCTTTTCAAAAAGTAAATTTTTTGCGGGATATAAAGGACGATTATAACAGTTTGTCCCGTATGTATTTTCCAGGCTGTGATTTTAATAATTTTACGGATGATGATAAGAAAAAAATTGAAGTAGATATTTATAATGATTTTAAAACAGCTTATAACGGCATCTTAAAATTGCCATTGAAATCAAGATTTGGCGTATATGTTGCTTATAAGTATTATTTGTCTTTGTTTAGAAAAATTAAAAGTTTAGAGCCTGCAAGAGTGTTGGAATCAAGAATACGGATACCTGGCTATGAAAAGGCAATGATAGTATTAAGAGCAGGAGTCAAAAATCAATTGGGGTTAATAGGATAATGGAAAATGATAAAGTAATATTAGTAAGCGAACATGATGACATGGTTGGCATCATGGATAAAATGGAAGCACATAAGCAAGGCTTATTGCATAGGGCATTTAGTGTTTTTATTTTTAATACAAAAGGCGAAATGTTGTTACAACAAAGAGCAATTAGTAAGTATCATAGCGGAGGTTTATGGACAAATGCATGTTGTAGCCACCCCAAGCCCGGAGAAAAAACAAAAGATGCAGCACAACGAAGGTTGATGGAAGAACTCGGTTTTGAAACACCTGTTGAAAAAATATTTGATTTTGTTTACAAGGCTGCATTTGAAAATGGCTTGACCGAACACGAATTCGATCATGTTTTCGCCGGTGAGTATGAAGGTAAATTAAAAATTAACACTGACGAGGTGAATGATGTTTGTTATAAAGAAATTTCAGAGATAAAGGAGACATTGCAAACTCATCCGCAGAAGTATACAGCATGGTTTCATCTTGCCTTTCCAAAGATTGAAGAATGGTGGAAAAATCGATATGCAGATTCAACTATTGAAGTGAAATAGTTATGACCTGGCTTTACTATATACTTGTTTTAATTGCAACATTCATTAGTATGGAAGGTATTACATGGCTCACTCATCGTTATGTCATGCATGGATTTCTCTGGTACCTGCATAAAGATCATCACCAGGTAGAGCCCGGTTTTTTTGAAAAGAATGATGCATTCTTTGTCATTTTCGCAGTACCAAGTGTATTGTTGATCTATTTCGGCACATTTAATAATGGATGGTGGATGCAGGCGATCGGTTTTGGCATCATGGCTTATGGTGCCGGATATTTTTTGGTGCATGATGTCATCATTCACCAACGGTTCAAATGGTTTACACGAAGTAATAATTCCTATGTTCGTGCTATACGTTGGGCACATAAAATGCATCACAAACATCTTGATCGTCATGAAGGCGAAAGCTTTGGTATGTTACTCGTTCACAAAAAATATTGGGAAAAAATAAGACGAGACAAAAAGTTAATGGCAGGAAATAAAAAAGTGGAGTATGCGCCTACAAGTAATTGATATATTGATACCAGCATTTGTGCCTTGATTTAACTTTTGTTGCGACGCTCCGTTCTTATTCCTGTTCGCTAGTCAGCAAAAACGACCGTAGTTTATCCAAAGCGAGGTATCGTAATTTTTTCATCGTTCCTATTTTTAATCATCAATTAATTTGTCACTTTCTTCCAAATATGATTTTATTTTTTTAGGAGCAGGATGTGCAACTTTAAGCATTGTCATGCGCATGATCAAGAGTGGAAAATTTTCGGATAAGAAGATACTTCTGATCGATAAAGAAAAAAAAACAAAAAATGACCGGACATGGTGTTTCTGGGAAAAGCAAAATGGTTTTTTTGAAGCAATCGTTCATAAAAAATGGGATACGATCTCTTTTTTAAGTGACAGTTTTTCCTCGGACATGCACATTGCACCCTACAAATACAAGATGATCCGGGGCATTGATTTTTACGAACATTGTTTCCGTGAAATCGAACAACAAAAGAACATTGATACTTTTTATGGCGAGGTGACGCAAGCACTTATACATAAAGAAAAGGTCACTATCCGTATTAATGGGGAAATACTTCAGCTGGACAATCCTACTATCTTTAATTCAATATTGCCAAAAGAAACCATGGCTCCCGGCATTATTAACTTATTACAACATTTCAAAGGTTGGGTAATTGAAACAACGCAAGCAGCTTTTGATCCTACTAAAGCTATCTTCATGGATTTCCGTGTCGGCCAAAAAGATGATACAACATTTGCGTATTTGCTCCCTCTTTCCACAACTAAAGCATTAGTTGAATACACATTGTTTTCAAAAGAAATATTAAAGGATGTTGTTTACGAGACCGAACTAAAAAATTATATTGAAAACATTCTTCAATTAAAAGAATACCAGGTAATAGAAAAAGAATTCGGTGTAATACCAATGACCAACAGGAAATTTCCATTTTATGAAAATGATCTTTATAATATTGGTTCAGCAGGAGGACAAACAAAAGCTTCCAGCGGATATACTTTTCAATTTATACAAAAGCAATCACAAATTATTATTGACTCGCTTATAAAAGGAATCTCATTAAAGCAGATTGCATCAACACGACAGCGATTCAGGTTTTACGACAATACTCTTTTGTATATCCTATATCACAGAAAGCTACAGGGGAAAGATATTTTCACCAGGATGTTTGCAAAAAAAGATCCGATACAAGTCTTGAAGTTTCTTGACAATGAAAGCACTTTGACAGAAGAATTAAAGATCATTTCAACATTACCAACTTTTCCTTTCCTAAAAGCAGCTCTTAAACAGATCTGATCATTGATCCGGATCCAATTGCATAAACTCTCTCTTTACTGCCTTCAGCATACTGAATAATTGAACAATTTGTATTAATAATAAGATAGCTAATGCAAGAATTACATACCACGGCAGTTTAACTGTTTTTACCCCGGAGATCTCCTGGAATTTTTCAATGTGATAGCCGGTTAGAGCGGAACCAATTGCCATGCCTGCGACTAAAAAGGAGAGAAGCGAGAATAAAACTTTTAAAAACATGATCCGCATGGTGGAATAACCTACTTTGAAATTTTCGAGAATAGCTGCGGGGATGATCAATACCAATGCGATCCAGCTCCAGTTTTTATTGAACCATGCATCATTCAATGAAACGTTAAGTACCAGGACCAATACGATCGATAAAAGTCCCCAGGGGAATATTAAAAATGAAGATGTTTTATAGTTTGGTGCCATGATCAAAATTTTATGAGGTAGAAAGATAAAAATTATTTAGCCACTAATACTTACTTTTATTTCACATACTTACACCCGTTATTTATTAAAACAGGTAAATTCATGTCTAATTCTTAAACTCACTTTTACATATGAAAATTCTTACAGGTAAAAAGGAATTTTTCCCCGGCGTTGGAAAAATAAATTACGAAGGCCCACAGTCAGATAATCCTCTTGCTTATCGCTGGTATGATGAAAATAAAACGGTAGCAGGTAAATCAATGAAAGATCATCTTCGCTTTGCATGTGCATACTGGCATAGCTTCTGCGGCAGCGGTGCTGATCCTTTTGGGGAGCCTACACATTTATTTCCCTGGAATGAAAAAACAGATGCAGTCGAAAGAGCAAAAGATAAGGCTGATGCCGCTTTTGAGTTCATCACAAAACTTGGCCTGCCATACTATTGTTTTCACGACCTGGATGTGATTGATTATACCAATGATGTAAAAGAAAATGACAAGCGATTAAATGCGATCACTGATTATTTAAGCGAGAAACAAACAGCCAGTGGAGTAAAGCTGTTATGGGGTACTGCAAATTTATTTTCCAATCGCAGATATATGAATGGCGCTGCAACGAATCCTGATTTTCATGTATTGGCGCATGCTGCGGCACAGGTGAAAGCTGCATTAGATGCTACGATCAAATTGGGTGGAGAGAATTATGTATTCTGGGGTGGAAGAGAAGGATACATGAGTTTGCTGAATACTAATATGAAAAGAGAGAAAGAGCATTTTGCTATGTTTCTTCATAAAGCAAAAGAATATGCGAGAGGCAAAGGATTCAAAGGGACATTTTTTATTGAACCGAAACCTTGTGAACCCAGCAAGCATCAATATGATTATGATTGTGAAACTGTAATTGGCTTTTTAAGGCAGCATGATCTTTTAAATGATTTTAAAATAAATGTTGAAGTGAATCATGCGACACTGGCGGGACATACATTCACTCATGAATTGCAAGTGGCGGCAGATGCAGGGTTATTAGGTAGCATTGACGCTAACCGTGGCGATTATCAAAACGGATGGGATACTGACCAGTTTCCGAATAATATAAATGAACTTGCCGAAGCGATGATCGTGATTCTTGAAGCAGGTGGTTTTGGAGGCGGTGGTATAAACTTCGATGCAAAGATCCGCAGAAACTCAACTGATCCAGAAGATCTTTTTCATGCACATATAGGAGGCATGGACACATTTGCAAGAGCATTGATCATTGCAGATAATGTTTTAAACAGATCAGACTATAAAAAAGCCAGGAAGAACCGATATGCATCATTCGATAAGGCACAAGGAAAAGAATTTGAAGAAGGAAAATTATCGCTGGAGGATCTGCGAACTTATGCGATTGCGAATGGCGAGCCATTAACAAAGAGTGGCAAACAAGAATACATGGAAAATATTATCAACAGGTATATTTAAGCTCTTAAACCTTCATGAAGAACATTAGCGGAACAGTTAATTGGGGCATCATCGGTTGTGGTGATGTATGCGAAGTTAAAAGTGGACCTGCATTCAATAAAGTTCCCAATTCCAAATTAGTTGCGGTAATGCGCCGCAACCTCGATAAAGCAAAGGATTTTGCACAACGACATGGCGTACCCAAATATTATAGTGAAGCCAACGAACTGATAAATGATCATGAGATAAATGCAGTCTATATTGCCACACCGCCATCTTCACATGAATCTTATTTAGAGATGGCATTGAAAGCTGGTAAGCCTGTTTACGTTGAGAAGCCAGTTACTGTAAATTCCGCATCATTGCAAAGAATGATGGAAATGGAGAAGAAGTATGATGGTAAAGTAAGTGTGGCGCATTACAGGCGAGGATTGGCGTTGTTTAATAAAATAAAACACTTAGTGAAAGATGGCGCATTAGGTAAAGTGAAATTGATCTTGTTGAGAACATTGCAACCGCCGGTAAGTAAGATCATAACTCAAACAGAAGATAATTGGAGGATCGATCCGGAAATCTCAGGAGGAGGTTTATTTCATGATTTATCTCCCCATCAGTTGGATATTATGTATTGGATATTTGGAACGCCGCATCAAGCATATGTGCAGGCTGCTAACCAGGGAAAGCTATACAATGTACCTGACCTTACAATGGTGCAGATTGCATTTGCAAATGACATCTACTTTGATGGCGTATGGAATTTTAATGTGGCAGAAACGGCTGCGAGTGATTTATGTGAAATAATTGGAGATAAGGGAAACATACGATTTAGTTTTTTTCGTGTGAGTACAATAGAATTGATGACAAGTGGTGGCACAGAAATATTCGAATTGGAGTACCCCGTAAATATTCAACAACCACATATAAATAATGTAGTAAAGTTTTTTCTGGGAGAAGGAACTAACCCGTGTAGTCTTGAAGAAGCATTGGTTACTATGAATGTGATGGATAAAGCAAATTGATAACAGTTATTATATTGAAGTATTTAAAACTGGTTCTTTCGAATCTTTAAGGCAACTAAAAACTATTTTATAAAATTCAGGATGTGACTGCCATGTTTTTCCCGTAACAATTTTTCCATCTTTCACTGCTTCATCCGGGGTAATGTATATGCCGCCACATGCTTCCACTTCAGATTTTACATGTTCGTAGCAAGCTATCTTTTTATTGTTCACTAAACCTGCAGTCACCAAAATTTGCGAGCCGTGACAAATGGCAAAAATATATTTATCACTTTTTGAAAATTCGTTTACAATCTTAATTACTCTTGCATCATTGCGCAAATATTCTGGCGCCCTGCCTCCGGGCATTAAAACAGCTATATACTCAGCAGGATTCACTTCGTCAAATGAAATATCTGATTCAATGATGTAACCCATCCTTTCTACATAAGTATCCCATCCCGGTTCGAAATCATGCATTACCAGGTTCATTCTTTTTACGGTTGGTGCAGCTATTACCGGGATATAACCTTCCTCTCTTAAACGGTGAGATGCATAAAGAATTTCAAAACTTTCACCAGCATCACCAGTGACAATCAATATTTTCTTTCCTGCTTTCATAAAATGATATTTAATTAAGTTTAAAAATGGCAAGAACTTTTCAATGCATGTTTAAATACGCATTCGCAAATCGTTTCCCCATTGTCCTTTGTCCCTTTGAATTAAAATGCAAATTATCGCCTTTGTCTATTAAGTCTTTTGTTGAAATAACACGACTGTTTTTATCCTCAGTAGCATAATCATGTATCGCTTTGTTTATCAAATTAAAGTTTACGGGGTTTTCTGAAAAGGAACCAAGTTCTCCAAGCAAAACAGGTAATTCATTATTCCCAACCGACGATCTGAATTTTGAAAATAGTAAATGAAGGCTTTGTTTATAGAGAGGAATATCTTTTTCATTGGCATCGCTTTCTCCCTGGTGCCAGAGAATTCCTTTAATGATCCCATTTTGTTTGGCGATCTCAACTTTTGACAAAAAATTTGAAAACAATTTTACATTCCGAAAAACTGAATCACCTAACCACTGTTTTATCGAACTGCCGCCAATAGCAGTTGGAATCATTAATATGGAAACGGAATCAGGAATTTTTTTGATAACAGTTTTTGCAAAAGAAAGTCCACAGTCAAGACCTGTTCTTTCTGGTTCATAAAAATGCAATGGTTCTTTGGCGATTACGATCTGTCCATCCTTATTAATTGATAGAATTCTTTTATCAGACACCGTGTCTTCCGGTTCAACAATGCCACGACCGGCCATATTAGATTGCCCTGCCATTATAAATACCCAGACATTTTCTTTGTTTATGCTGTTTGACATTGCTTCAGTTCGTTTTGAGAAATAACTTTTCCTTTCCGCTACAATTTTATAGCTAGATGAAACCAAAAAGATAATTGCCAGGAGAATAAGACTGCGTATCATTTAATTATTTCTAATCTTACAGTGACAAGTTAACTTTTTTGCCACTTTTTATAGCCGCATAAATTGCATCAATGATCTTCAGATCTTTTAACCCTTCTTCGCCATCTACAGGTACAATCGGTTGCATACCTTCTAAAATAATTTCGGACATTCTATCCATCTGCACTGTTTGATGTGTCACATGCGGATGATCCAACTCACCTTTATTTGTTCTTCCTTTTATAGGACCATAAGCGGTGGCGGGTTTCAATTCTGCAAATCCCTTTTCAGCATTTAAGAAAAAGCTGTCAAGGTTATTCATAGTATAAGTTGATAAACAGGACGCTACCGCTCCGCTGGGGAAACCTAATTGAAATAGAATCGTTTCATCAACTCCTTCTTTAAATTTTTCTTTATCTGTTTTTGTTTCCTGCGCAGTTACCCAAATTGGTTCTTCACCTATCATATACCTTGCGCCATTGATGGAATAAATTCCAATGTCCATCATAGCACCTCCGCCTGCCAATTCTTTTTTTAATCGCCATTGTGTTGGATCGCCAATGCGAAAACCGGATAATCCCTGGAAGAATAAAACTTTTCCAAACTCGCCGTCTTTTCTCATGCGGATAACCTCAAGTGTTTTTGGTTCAAAGTGCATGCGATACCCCACCACTAATTTTACATTCGCTTTTTTACAAGCGGCGACCATCTGCTCACCATCTTTGGCATTGATCGACATTGGTTTTTCAGAGATCACATGCTTACCAGCTTTGGCCACTCTTATGGCCGCATCCTTATGCAATGCATTTGGTGTAATAATATATACTGCATCGATATCGGGGTTATTTTTTATGTTATCATAATTTTCATAGTTGTAGCAATTCTTTTCAGGGATATTATATTTAGACTGCCACGCTGTTATTTTAGAAGGTGTTCCGCTTATTACACCAACTAGTTTTGCTTTTGTGCAATCCTTCATGGCATCCGCTACACGGGTGCCATAGCTACCAAGACCCATGATAGCTACTCGCAATACAGGTCCGTCATATGATCTGTCTTTTATTTTGTTGGAACTTTCTAAATATTTATTTTTTGATAAAAAAGGTATTGCAATAACTGAAGCAGTTATATTTTGTAAAAATTTGCGACGTGATTTCATAATGTTTTTTATTTATTAATTATCAGGTTTATTCAAAAAAGGGAATTCCTGGTATTGCATATTTCTTCATTCCCTCTTCGTTTATTTCCACACCAATTCCTGGTTTTTCAGAAAGAGTGATAAAACTATCTTTTACCCATTCGCCATCATATTTTATAATATCCTTGAACATCGGGTCAGTATGAAAATAAGATTGCCATTCTAAAATTAAAAAG
>JBIOVR010000550.1:0-4674 GCA_044867875.1 Chitinophagaceae bacterium | reverse complement strand
GGGAGGCCTTTCCGGGATGCTTGATATCGAAACATATCATAAAAGAAAAAAAGATTTTATACTGCCGGCATTCAGTGTGAATGTATATGCGGGAGAGGCAAAAGAAAGAACTGAAAGTCCTCATCCTGTGCTTCACCAGAGATTGAGAAAACTTAGGGATAATATTTGTTCCAAAGCTGATCTGCCAATTTATATTATTGCCGGCACCAATACACTTGATGAAATGAGTCGTTATTTGCCACAGACCCTGGTTGAAATCAGAAAAATTAGTGGGTTTGGTGATGCAAAGACAGAAAAATATGGCCAGCAATTTTTGGACATCATACTTGAATATTGCGGAGAAAAAAACCTTTCATCACTAATACATGAGAAGAATCCTAAAAAAGAAAAGAAAACCGAAAGTGGAGAAAAAAAGAAAAAGATCGATACAAAAGCAGAATCCTTCCGGCTTTATAAAGAAGGAAAACGTATTGATGAAATTGCGAAAGAAAGAAGTCTTACACAACAAACAATTGAAGGTCACCTTGCACACTATATATCTGTTGGGGAAATAAACATCGAAGAACTTGTTAGTAAAGAAAAAATTTCATTGATCGAATTTCAGACAAAAGAATTTAAAGGAGGAAGCATTACAACGATAAAAGAAAAACTTGGTAGTAAGATTAGTTTTGGCGAAATACGTCTTGTGTTGGCCTCGGTTACGTTTAAAAAAGGTTCATCACCCGGCAATGATCTGTAGCATTTTTATTTCTTATGACAGAACGCTAAGTGTTATTCATTAAAAAGGAGTACAACTTTTCCATTATAAACTTCCGGGTCTTCAATCAAGGCAATAGCGTTATTAATTTCTGTAAATGAAAAACGATGAGTGATCATGTCCCCTACCCTAAGATCTCCGTTGATGAAATAGTCTATTACTTTTGGAAACTTATCATTGTGCAATCTTGAACCGCGAACATCTATTTCCCTTGCTGTAATACTAAGTTGACTTATAGCTGAAGGGTTTTTATTAAAGCCGAGAGGGACCACTCGTCCTGCAGAACAGACATAACCGATTGCTTGCTCAAAAGATCTTTCTGAACAAACTGTATCTATAACAACAGTTGCACCATTTGAACCAGTTAGGTTTAAGATTTCATTTTTTACGTCTACTTCTTTTGCATTGATGACCGCATCTGCACCATACTGTTTTGCGATTTGAAGCTTGTAGTCAAACACATCTGAAATAAAACATGTAGCCCCATATAGCTTCACCATTTTCAAAATACTTAAACCAACCGGCCCCGCACCCATTACAAATACTCTGTCATCTTTATTTATTTCAGCTCTTGAACAAACCTGTTCAGCAATTGTAAAAGGTTCGATCATTATTGCTTCTTCCCACGAAAGGGATTGCGGGATCTTATAAATGTTTTTTTGTGGTAGCACCAAAAATTCCTGGTATCCACCATCTACATGAACTCCACGTACTTTTAATTTATTGCAAACATTCTTTCTTCCAATTCTGCATTGATAACAAGTTCCACAACTGATAACTGGATCTATTACAACATGATCTCCGACAGCAAAATTGACGACATCCTCGCCTATTTCTATTATTTCCCCTGCAATTTCATGTCCTATAACTCTTGGATAAGTTGCCACCGGCGAGGAACCATGATAGATGTGCATATCTGATCCGCATATACCACCAGCCTTCACTTTTATCAAAACCTCATCAGAAGATTTGATTGCTGGCAAATCTCTTGTTTCAATAACAAGATTATTGGGAGATATTACACACAATGATTTCATATCAAAAAAGTATTGAGCTATAGATCTGCCAGCGTTTTAACCCTGGTCCAAATATCATCATCTACCGGGATACCCAACGACATGTTTTCCTTTCTTGTTTTTAGTGATTGTTCACCAGGATAATAAATCTCTTCGTTTTCTTTGGCAGGGATAGATGATTTGAGCTGTCCAATGGTTTCATTTAAAATATTATCAACAAATTCTTGCGAATTATTTTTTAATGGGTCAATAGCAATGAACACCTGCGAACAACTCCCACAACTACCTTGATTCAATTTATCAATGCCGGAAGTAGAAAGTCCGCCTGACAATAGTGCTGCGATCAGATCAAGCATAATCGAAAAACCAGACCCTTTCCAGTATCCAATTGGTAATATTCTTCTTGTTTCTTCAATAGCAGCCGGATCATCAGTAAGATTTCCATTACTATCGAAACCACCAGGATAAGGAAGTTTTTTATTTTTTAATCTTGTTACCTGTAGTTTGCCATATGAGTATTGCGACATTGCCATGTCAAGAACAACGTGTCCTTCTTTCCTTGGAATCGCCATTATAAAAGGATTATTTCCTACGGAACAGGATTTTGCGCCCCACGGAGGCATGCAAGATTCTGTATTTGTCCAGCAAATTGCTATATAACCGTTTTCAGCTGCTTGCCATCCATAAGCACCACCACGCATCCAGTGTGTAGTATTATTAAGACTAACTAATCCTAATCCATCTTTTTGCGCTATTTCTGAAGCCCTGTTCATAGCAAACGTTGCATTCAAAACTCCCGGACCCATATTACCATTGTAAACTTCCATTGTTCCAAGATTCGAGATCAATGATGGTTCGGCATCGGCATCAACAAGTCCCTTGATCAAATAGTCAACGAATCTTTCAACACGATTGAGTCCATGGGAATAGACGCCATCCCTGCTTGATTCTGTATGAACTCTTGCACACATATCTGCTTTTATTTCGGACATACCAGCTATTACAAAAGCTTTTTTTATCATTGATTTCATTTCATCAAAAGAAATTCTAGTCATGCGATTATTTCTTTATTGTAATTGGGAGGCTAAAAAGAAAAGTATTAGCAATATAGATTTTAGATAAAAGAAAAGACACCGATTTTAGAAAAATCTAATGGCATACGGAAAAACAGTAATGAAGTAGATAAGGAAAGGCGTTTTATCTACCCATATAAACCATGAGTATTTGAACATCACTTGGGTTAATTCCGGAAATCCTACTTGCTTGCCCAAGTGTTGTAGGTTTTATTTTGGATAGTTTTTCTCTCGCCTCGTTACCCAGGGAAGAAATTTTTCTATAATCAAATGTTTCGGGAATCATTAAACTCTCGAGCTGCCCCATTCTTTCAACAAGCTCTTTTTCTTTTTCTATATAAACATCATATTTGATCTGAATGGAAGCCTGCTCAAGAGCATCATTTGAAAAATCATTTAATTCTTTTTTCAATGCAGGTAAGCAATCCATTAAATCCTTCAATTCAATTTCAGGACGTAGTAACAGTTTACAAGCCTTTTGTTTTTCTGTTATTAAAGAAGATGATATTTTCTCAAAATGAGGATTGATATTATCAGGAGTAAGAGAAAGTGTATTTAGAATAGTTTTTATTTTTTCGACACCGTCTCTTTTCTCTTTTACTTTTTCCATTCTCTCTTGAGATGCAAGGCCAAGCCTATAACTTAATTCTGTTAGTCGGAGATCAGCATTGTCTTGTCTTAAAAGTGTTCTGAATTCTGCCCTGGAAGTAAACATGCGGTATGGTTCATTAGTACCCTTGCTAATTAAATCGTCAATCAATACGCCAATATAGGCATCACTTCTTTTCAGAATTAAAGGATCAAGATTTTTTGTTTTCTGATGAGCATTTATGCCTGCCATCAATCCTTGACAAGCAGCCTCTTCATATCCGGTAGTTCCATTTATCTGGCCGGCAAAAAATAAACCTTCAGTAAGTTTTGTTTCAAGGGAATATTTCAATTGTGTTGGAGGAAAGTAATCATACTCTATTGCATAGCCAGGGCGAAACATCTTAGCATTTTCAAACCCCACAATACTACGAAGTGCTTCGTATTGAACTTCTTCTGGTAAAGAAGTTGAAAAACCATTAATATAAACTTCAACCGTATTCCATCCTTCGGGCTCAACAAATAGTTGATGTCGCTCCCTTTCTGCAAATCGACTAATCTTATCTTCTATGGATGGACAATACCTGGGCCCTATTCCTTCAATCCGACCACTAAACATTGGGCTTCTATCAAAGCCGGTTTTTAAAATGTCATGAACCCGTTTATCGGTGTAGGTGATCCAACAACTCAATTGCTTCTTGGGTTTTTCTGTATCAAGAAATGAAAACCCAACAACCTGATCATCTCCTGGTTGTTCTTCCATTTTAGCATAATTCAAACTCCTTCCATCCACTCTTGGTGGTGTGCCCGTTTTCAGCCGATCACTTTCGAAACCAAGAGAAACTAATTGCTCGGTTATACCAAAAGCAGCTTTCTCTGATATACGGCCTCCACCAAAATTCTTATCTCCAATATGAACCTTCCCATTTAGAAAGGTTCCGTTAGTCAGAACAATTGAATCAGCATATATCTCATGACCCAAACCAGTTTTTATACCTTGAGCTTTATTCCCATTAACTAATAAACCAACCACTGTGTCTTGATAAAAATCGAGGTTTGTAGTTTTTTCAAGCATTTCTCTCCATTTAGCTGCAAAAAGCATTCTATCGTTTTGGGCTCTCGGACTCCACATTGCCGGTCCTTTAGATCTATTAAGCATCCGAAACTGAATCATGGAGAGATCAGTTACAATTCCTGAATACCCGCCCAAAGCATCAATTTCTTTAACCATTTGCCCTTT
>JBIOVR010000549.1:0-13101 GCA_044867875.1 Chitinophagaceae bacterium | reverse complement strand
AATTATCGCCGTTATTCCATTAAAGGTTATTTTGATCCGAATACCCATGAAGGTATCTGGTGGGACGATCAATTGCTGGAAGAAAAAACCGGGAAGTTTAGCTTAAATACCCCCGGCAAAATTCCTTACTTATCATCAGCGGATTTTAATTGCCCGGGAAGTGATAAAATGTTGTTAGAAGGCGATGCCTCTCTAAAAACGAAAAGAGAATCAATCCAAGGACCGGTACTTCTTGAAAAAACAAATGTAACTTTATTTCCTGATGAATGGGATTTTATAATCGAAAACTATACTGCCGGCACTAACGACCCTTATTATATTGATAGTATAGCTTCAATTGCGTCAATACCTGTTATTGTTCCTGTTGAAAAAACAATTCAACAAAAAGAAAATACTGCTGATAATACGGAGCCGGTCAAAGTAAATAACAAGGTTGTAAATGTGGACCCGGTAAAAGTAGAACCAGTACAAAAGACAGAACAAAAACAGCTAACAGTAAAGAAAACGATCGAAGAAGAATTTAAAATAAGAGAGAAAGTTATCGCCACGGATATACCGATCACCGGTGATTCAATTGAACTTAGTTTTTATGATAACGCCGAAATAGACGGCGATTCCATCTCACTTTTTCTAAATAACAAACTAATATTTCAACATATCAGGCTTACTGCCGCTGCTTATACTATTAAATTACCGGTTAGTGAACTTAATGAAACCAATGAACTGGTAATGGTTGCTGAAAATCTCGGATCCATTCCTCCCAATACATCTTACATGCTTGCTATCGTAAATAACAGACGCTATGAAGCAATGCTGAAAAGCACGGAAGAAACCAGCGCTGTGATCAAATTGACAAAACGAAGCCCATAAGTTTTAAAAACTAAGTTTTGCAAAAACCGGGAAATGATCAGATGAAAATCTTCCTCCCCAGGTTTGAGAAAGAGTGGCATGTTGCAACACTTTCCATTTCCCTTTTAGAAAAATAAAATCAATTGGTTCGTTGTCAGTTTCTTTTGGAGTGAAGGCATTAAACGTTCCCTGCGGTCCGTAATGAGGTGTAAGGCTTACAGCTTCGGTATCAATAAACCTATCCTTATCAGCTGGGTCAGTTAAGATCTTTATTGGATCATCAGATGGTTTGGAATTAAAATCACCGGTAATGACAACAGGGTTATTTCCGGCAATATCTTTCACTTTTTGCTTTAATAGCCTGGCACTTTCTCTTCTTGCTTCCTTGCCCATATGATCGAAATGAGTATTGAAAACAAAAAATGTTCTTTTACTTCTTGCATCTGTAAACTTTGCCCATGTAACAATTCTTGTTATTGCAGCATCCCAGCTCTTGCTGCCAGGCACCTCAGGCGTAAGTGATAACCAAAAGGTAGAGGATCCGAGTAATTTCAATCTTATGGTATCGTAAAAGATGGCGGAGTACTCTCCTTTTGTTTTACCGTCATTTCGGCCAACACCGACATACTTGTATTGTGAAAGTGATTGGCTCAGATCCATCATCTGTTCATGCAATGCTTCCTGTACGCCTAGTATATGTATATTATGAAATTTTATTTGCGAAGCAGCATTGTCCTTTCTGTACGGCCATGCATTCAAACTATCATTCTTGTTATTATACCTGATGTTAAACGTCATTACATTCAATTCCTGTGATTGAATATTCATTGAAACGATAAAACTGATAGCTATAAAAAACTTTTTCATATATATATTGATTAGTTATTTCAAATGGTCGTTAGCAAAAGAATATAGCTTAATCCACCATTAGTTAACATTTTAACGAATATAGTTTGTTGTTTTATTTATTATATATAATTTCATTGTACCATTATTTTCTATTATTAATTAAATTACTTACTAACCAATTATGAAAGTAAATCCAGCAACCAGTAACGACTATGATATAGTCGCCAATCACCAATTTGCAGAAATAAGAAAGGACCGCGAAACAGGACAACAAGTTTTATTCGCATTAAGAAGTTTTAGAAAAGGCGATAAAATAAGTCCATTGGGCGCTGCCTTTGTTTCCGACAAGCCTTCTTATTTAACTGTTCAAACAGGAAACAAAACGCATATCGCTTTGCATCCTTATTTCCTGCAATACATCAATCATGGATGTAACCCCAATTGTTTCTTTGATACAACAAAGATGGAAGTAACTGCTTTGCGTAATATAGAAGAAGGCGAAGAGTTCACTTTCTTCTATCCATCTACTGAATGGAACATGGCAAGCCCTTTTCAATGCTATTGCAATCAACCCGGCTGTCTTGGTCTTATCAATGGAGCTGCACACATTCCAGAAGAAATACTTAAGCGTTATAAGCTAAGTGATTTCATCAAAAGGAAAGTTCATTATCGCCTGCGCAAATTGAAAAGAGCTTAGGCCTTCCGATCCCGCATTTAAGCGGGACCGTCAGCTTAGCCACCTCTTTTTAAATTTATTTCAGCTGTTTTAGAATTTCTTCAATTGCCTTGTCTAATTGAGGATCTCTACCATTTAATTTATCATCAAAACTATTGATGATCAAAATATCAGGATGCACTCCTGTTCTTTCCAGGTCCTTGCCATCAAGAGAATAACAACCCCATGCTGGCATACGAACAGAGGATCCATCAACCAAACCAATTCCGCTGGTAAATATTATCCAGCGATAAGTTTCGTTGCCAACGATCTTTCCAAGCTTCAATGCTTTAAAGCCTTGCGAAGTCATTTCCGCATCACTTAATGATTGTTCATTTATCAATAAGATGATCGGCTTATCGGCAGGAGAAAAATTTGATTGAGGCGTTAATTGTCCTTCACGATATTTCCATTGCAAATAACTGCGCTGGCTCAAAAATTTCAATACTTCGTCATGCACATTGCCACCGGTATTATAACGCAGATCAAATATCAAAGCATCTTTTTTATTCAGCTCCTGTGTCATATCAACGATAAATTGATCAAGCTCGAATTGGCCCATATTCTTCATATAGCCATAAGCAATCCGTCCTTTTCCTTTTTCATCAACTCTCTTTTGGTTATTGTCGACCCATTCGTCATATAGATTAGTAAACAGTGTAGCCTGAGGATGAATCTTAATATTAACCATTTGCCCATTGCGATCAAAAGTCAATCTTAGCTCCCTGTCCCGGGAAGGAACAGTGAAGTAATAATTCCTGTCCATTTTTTTATCTACTTGTTCATCATTCACTTTTACCAGCACATCACCTGGCTTTATGTCAATAGATTTTCTATCCGCTACAGAGCGGCGGGCAATATATTTTACTTTATAAGGATCATCATTTTCAAAAATGATCCCTGTTTCCATTGTTTGATTTTGTAAGGCAATAGTTTCATCTGTACCAAATGTGCCAAAGCCCTGGTGTGATGAATTCAATTCTCCCAGTAGATCATTGAGCATTATTCTCAGGTCTGCACGGTTATTTAAGTAAGGCAAAAACTGTTTGTAATAGTCTCTTGTTTTCTTCCAATCCAGTCCATGAAATTTATCATCATAATAGCCTTCTTCCATTTGCGCCCATGCTTCATAAAACATTTGTGTAAATTCTTCTGAAAGATTTCTTCTGAATGTATAGCTGATGCTGATAGGGTCAACCTTATTGCCATCAAGATTCAGCTTGTTGATGTTTCCATTGAACAATACATATAATTTATCACTTACTTCCACGATATCAAATCCACCTGCATTATCCGTGTTTGCGATCTTTTCCGTTTTATTTGCTTCAAAAGGTTCGATCAACGTTTTCCAAAGGGCACTTCTTCCTTCTCCATGATTGCTGGTATATAAAACTGTTGTCTTCTCTCCTTTCTGGTAAACAGCTTGCAGGAACTGGGCGCCGATCGATGGACTGATCTGTTCCATTCTATCTACAATAAGATCCATATCGATCGTCACTGTTGTTTTTAAAGAATCGGTGTTTGTTGTTTTTTTGGTTGTGTCTTTTTTCTCTTCTTTAAAAAGTTCGTTGTATTTATCTAAGCGGTATGGCTCATCTAATTTTTCCAATGCCAAACGATAGACCCTTGCATTTGCCATTCCAAACGGATAAGAAGGTTTCAAACGTTGTGAAGTGAAATAAATATATTTCCCATCTCCTGACCAGATCGGTCCTGTCTCAGTAACGCCAGTATTCGTAAGGTTCGCTGTTTTATTTTCCTTTATGTTGTAAACAAGAATATCGTCCTCAAAATTCCTTTTAGCAGTAAATAAAACATAATCATCATTGGGAGAAAAGCCCGGATCGCTGCTTTGGAGAGCCCATATCTCATCTTTCACGATCATTTTGCTTTGCATCGTTTTCAGATCCAGTAACCTTACCTCATCACGGCCACTTAAGTATACGGCCTGTGTCCTTTTCTTATTTAAGATAATGCTTCGGTTATTTCTTTTGTCATTCGTAAGTTGTTTTGGTGTGCTATTGCTATCGGCTCTTACGGTAAATAGGTTGTAATATCCATCAGCTGATGTTTCAGTAAACAACAACGTTTTATTATCACTCATCCACTTTATCTCAGCCACACGTTCTGCATTGCCTTTATTTATTTGCTGAATAAATTTTCCTTCTACATCACTTACAAACAATTCACCCCTTGAAACAAAAGCCAGTTTTTTACCATCACCAGAAACGTCAAAGTCTTCAATATTTCCTCTTACTTCAAAATCTTTTTCTTTTGGTAAAACATTGTTGCGAATGATCGAAACATTCAATTTGCTTTCTTTGTCCGCCTTTACATCATAAAGCCAAAGCTGGTAATCTTTTTCAAATACAACTTTTCCGCCATTGGCATTTACCTGTGGTGTTTTTATTGAAGAAGAAAACTTTGTCAGCTCTTTCTTTTTTCCATTGTCTAATGCATAAAGATTGTATTCCCCATTTGCTTCATCAGAAATAAAATAAATGTTACCAGACTTATCAATCGTTGCTGCAAAGTCTTTTCCTTCCCAATCAGTATACTTCTTATGTTGTTTTGTTTTTAAATTATAAGATTGGATATCCGGGTTGAAAGGTCCTTTATATCTTTTACGCTGTGCCTGGTTGCTGCTTTCCCATGTATCGTTGAAAAATATTTCGCCACTTGTGGGGTGCTCGATCAAATTATGATCATACTGAAAAAAGTAATTTCCAAAAACACGTTGTGGTGTACCACCATCTGCGCTTACTTTAAAACCTGCAACTTGGCCCATACGGCCACTGTTGAAATAAATTGTTTTTGAATCCCAGCTCCAGCTTGTTACTTCATCATTTCCGCTATGATAAGTGATCTGCTTTACATCACCACCATTAACAGGCATTATATAAATATCGCCGTTACCATATTGCCTTCCCGTAAATGCGATCCATTTTCCATCGGGAGAAACACGAGGTGAAGTTTCATAGCCTTGCATGGCGGTGAGGCGTGTTGCGTTGCCATCATTCACATTTGCTTTCCATAGATCACCTTCGTAAGCGAAGATGACGGTTTGTCCATCGGGTGTAAGTGTGGGGTTGGAAAGAAAATATGTATTATTTTGAGAAAATGATAAAATCGCTGCAAAACAAAGTACTAATGATAATGAAAGACGTTTCATTGATGAAAATTTAGTGACGAAAACTACGAAACAATATCATTTTAGCAATGCCATTTATAAATTTAATCATTAACTAAACTCCGTAGGAGTTTAATCCTTATAGGAAGGAATCCGTAAAAAGAAGTTCAACTCCTATAGGAGTTGAATATTGTGATTGCACGTAGATGTTATAAATATTTGTCTCCTACGGAGACTTGAGAGTATCACACGACCACATTGATCATTTTATTTTTCACATAAATGATCTTCTTGGGTTGTTTGCCTTCCAGCCATTTTGTAACGATCGCATCTTTCATTACAATTTCTTCTACCTGTTGCTGAGTAATATCCAATGCCAGTGTAAGTTCTGTTCTCGTTTTTCCATTAATAGCAACAGGATATGCTTTTGAAGTTTCTTTCAAATATTTATCATTCCATTTAGGGAAAGAAGCATCAAGTATAGTTCCGCTATTACCCAAGACGCTCCACAACTCTTCACTTACATGCGGCGCATAGGGAGCTAATAAAATAAGTAGTTGTTCCAGCACCTCTTTCTTATAACATTTAAGATCGGTAAGATCATTTACACTGATCATAAATGTGCTGACACCGGTATTGAAACTAAACCTTTCCGTATCTTCTTCTATCTTTTTAATTGTTTTATGAAGCACTTTTAATTCAGCATCAGTTGCTTTCTCTTCATTCCAAACTTTTCCTTTTAGTTCATCATAAAATAAACGCCAAAGCTTTTTCAAAAAGCGATGAACTCCCTCAATACCTTTTGTATCCCATGGTTTGCTCATTTCCACCGGACCAAGGAACATTTCATACATACGGAAAGTGTCGGCGCCGTATTTCATTACAAGATCATCCGGGTTAACAGTGTTGAATTTTGATTTACTCATCTTTTCTACTTCAATTCCGCAAACATATTTTCCGTCTTCTAAAATGAATTCTGCATCTGCAAATTCTCCACCTTTCCATTTTTTAAATGCTTCAGTATCCAATTCTACACCATCGACAATATTTACATCAACATGTATGGGTGAGGTCACTGTGACTAATGGCGCATACGATGTAATTTTAATTTTTGAGTTCGGCAAAAAAGGTTCAGAATCATTTTCACCTCGGCTGCCTCCATGATTTAGATACCAATCCCAAATTGCCTTATCATCTTTAAGTCGATTCAATGTAACGAACAACTGATGCTTGAATTCCAAACCTGGAAAATTTATTCTATAAACAAACCTGCTGCTTCCTTGTATCATCCCCTGGTTCACCAATCTTTTATATGGCTCTTCATGACTGATCAATCCAAGATCAAAAAGAAATTTCGTCCACATACGACTGTATAATAAATGCCCAACTGCATGTTCTGTGCCACCGATATACAGATCAACCTGTCCCCAATAATCAGATGCTTTGCGACTACAAAACTCTTTGTCATTATCCGGATCCATGTAACGAAGGAAATACCAACTGCTGCCTGCATAACCCGGCATTGTATTTACTTCTCTTATTCCGCCTTTATAGCCTTTCCATTCAGTTAAATTCGATAATGGACCTTCTCCATCTGGTCCGGGTTTCAGATCATCCATATGCGGCAATACAACAGGCAATTCTGATTCATCCAATGGATAGGCAATGCCATCTTTCCAAATGATCGGGAATGGCTCACCCCAATAACGTTGACGGCTAAAAGCAGCATCACGCATTTTATAATTCACTTTTCTTACACCAATCCCCATCTCTTCGATCTTCTTTATCACAACATCAATTGCATCTTTCATCACCATGCCATTGATAAAATCTGAATTCTCAAGAACTGCATCTTTAGTGGGATTAGCTTCTTCGCCATTGTAATGCGAGCCAATAATATTGGTGATCGGAATATTAAAATGCTTTGCAAATAAAAAGTCACGCTGATCCCCACAGGGAACTGCCATAATAGCGCCGGTTCCATATCCCGCTAATACATATTCTGAGGTCCAGATCGGGATCTCTCTTCCATCAAAAGGATTGATCGCATAAGCACCGGTAAAAACACCCGTGATCTTTTTCTCTGCCATCCGTTCCCTTTCACTCCTGCTTTTTACATAAGCCAGGTATTCATCAACGGCTATAGTTTGTTCTTTCGACTTTATTTCATTTACCATTTCCAGTTCAGGAGCAATTACCATAAAGTCAACACCAAAAATTGTATCGGGACGGGTGGTATAGACTCTTAAAGTTTTCACTTTTGACTTTGCACTTTTGATTTTAAAATCTATTTCCGCTCCGCTACTTTTCCCGATCCAGTTGCTCTGCATCTCTTTCATGCTTTCGCTGAAGTCAACCTTTTGAAGTCCTTCCAGCAAACGATCTGCATATTCAGTAATGCGCAGGTACCATTGGCGTAATGTTTTTTTCACTACAGGATGACCGCCTCTTTCACTCACACCATTTATTACTTCGTCATTTGCTAAAACAGTTCCTAATGCTTCGCACCAGTTCACTTCGCCATAACCGCAATACGCCAATCGTCTTTTCATCAAAATATCCGATTTCTCTTTTTCTGAAAACGCTTTCCATTGCTCTGCTGAAAAATGTTTGCCCGGTATTGGTTCTCCATTCTTTGGCATCGCCCCCCTTGTTTCATACTTGGCAATAAGTTTAGAGATGGGCAATGCTTTTTTCTCTGTGTGGCAGAAATAGCTATTGAACAGTTGCAGAAAGATCCATTGTGTCCATTTATAGAAATTCGGTTCGCTTGTTCTCACTTCACGGCTCCAGTCAAAACAAAAACCGATATTATCTAATTGCTTGCGAAAATTATTAATGTTATTCTCTGTAGATAAAGCAGGATGTATTCCATGCTCGATAGCATATTGCTCAGCCGGCAAACCAAATGCATCATAACCCATCGGGTGTAATACATTAAAACCTTTCAACCGCTTGAACCGTGCATAAATGTCCGATGCGATATATCCCAACGGATGTCCCACATGCAAACCTGCGCCACTCGGATACGGGAACATATCCAGCACATAATATTTTGGTTTAGCAGAATCGTTAGATATTTTATATACCTTATTCTCATTCCACCATTCCTGCCATTTTTTTTCAATATCTCTGAATCTATATTCCATTCTTAGTTATAAGTTGTATGTATTGTATTATTATTTTTTTGTTCCCGGCTACATTACTACTATTTAGCTTTCGTTGCGTCGCACTCTTCAACGCCTTGTTTACTATTCAACATATGATGATAGGAGAACAGGACGATAGACACTTCGCTTCGCTCAGTGCAGGCTCCGCATCGCAACATTAGCCGAGCAAAGTTGTGAAAGAAGACTTAAAAAAATTATTTCTTTCCACCTCTAAAAATATCATTCGATACTAATCGTTAGAGAGCAACAAATTTACGGATTTGACCGATACATATGGGGACAAAGCCGTTACTTTGCCCGTCCAATCGATGATCAATATCAGTAACAATGTTCTTATTGTTCATCCGGGCGGACCAATCCTTAAAAAACTAATAAAGTACTCATGGTCAAACAAGGAAGAGCTTCTATCAAACGCGGCAAGCCATCTTATTTCATGTCAATTCTCGGTGTTACCCTTGTATTATTCCTGATGGGAATTATCGGGTTGATCACTATCAATGGGCGCAAGATCATCACTAGCCTTAAAGAAAGTTTGGAAGTGCAGGTGTTCCTGAAACAAAATATTAAAGACACGGCGAGGGAGAGGTTGCAAAATTATATTGCCTCACAACCGTACGTGAAAGATATAAAATACACCGATAAAGAAACAGCAAAGAAAGAATGGATAAAAACAGGTGGTGAAGATTTTACCGAGTTCATCGATAATAGCCTGTTGCCGCCAAGTATCGATTTTAGATTGAAAGCCGATTTTCTTGACTCTGCCCGACTTGTTGCTATCAAAGAAGATATTTCTAAATTTCCTATAGTTGATGAAGTAAAATATCCGACAGCTGTTGTTCAAAAAATGAGTTCTAATCTCAGGATGGTGAGCATTTATTTATTGATCGCAGCGATATTGATCTCGGCAGTAGTTATTATCCTGATCGATAATACGATTCGCCTGGCCATGTTCAGTAATCGTTTCCTCATAAAAACCATGCAGATGGTGGGAGCTACCCGGTGGTATATTGCCAGGCCACTTGATATGCGTGCCGTGATCAATGGAGCTATCAGCGGCATCATTGCGACCGCAATCGTTTATGTGCTCGTTATATCTCTCGAAAGCTTTTTTGTTGGTTTCAGGGCATTAAGAGATACTCAATCTCTTTTATTGCTGGGCTTTGTATTGATAGTGCTTGGCATTTGCATTACCGTTTTCAGTACTCACCGCAGTGTGCTGAAATATCTCCGTATGAAGTTGGATGAGTTGTATTAGACCACGTTCAACGGACGACAGACCAGTAATGATAAAAGGCTATTGACGATTGACAATGGTCTGTGGACTTTTCTCTATATTGCAGCCCTAAAATTCCGGTATGAGCGAAAAGAAACAGGTAACGACAACAAGCACTTCCACCTCCAGTTTATTTGACAAACAAAACATGTGGCTGATGCTACTGGGTGTTGGGGTAATTGCAATTGGAATGCTGTTGATGGTTGGTGGCAGAAGCAAAGATCCTAACACATTTAATTATGATGAAGTATACAGTACTTTGAGGATCAGTGTGGCTCCTGTATTAATTATAATCGGTTTGGGTATTGAGATCTACGCAATTTTTAAAAAGCCAAAAACCTGATTCAATTAATAATGAATAATTAATAAATTTTGTCCCGCCTAAAGCGGGACTTTTAAATTTTTATTATGAGTATTGTTGATGCTGTTATTCTTGCCGTCGTTGAAGGGTTGACCGAGTTTCTTCCTATTTCTTCTACAGGTCATATGATCGTTACCAGCTATTTACTCGGTATCCATAAAGAAGAATTCACCAAATTGTATGAGGTATCTATTCAATTCGGAGCCATATTCGCTGTCGTTGTTTTATACTGGAGAAAATTTTTTGAATTCCGTCGCTGGCAGTTTTATGCAAAATTGGGGGTTGGTGTCTTGCCTGCATTGATACTGGGTTATTTTTTCTCTGATAAAGTGGACGAGCTGTTGGAAAGCCCGACAACTGTGGCTATCACTATGTTGGTGGGAGGCATTATTCTTTTATTTATTGATAATTTATTTAAGGTACATACTATTGAATCGGATGATCAAATAACTTTCCCTAAAGCATTTTTAGTTGGTTGCTGGCAGGTGCTGGCAATGGTGCCTGGCGTAAGTCGCAGTGCTGCTTCCATTATTGGTGGTATGCAACAAAAATTTACAAGACATCTTGCGGCTGAGTTCTCATTTTTCTTAGCCGTGCCTACTATGCTTGCTGCAAGTTGTTATACTATTTTTTTAAAAAAATGGAGTGGCGGGCAGAAAGGTTATGAGATCATCAGGCAAAGCACTGAGAACATGGCTTCATTTATTGCCGGTAATATAATTGCCTTTGTTGTTGCGATGATCGCCATTAAATTCTTCATCAATTATTTAAAGATCTATGGCTTCAGGGCTTTTGGATTTTACAGGATCATTGCAGGTATCATTTTACTTTCCATTATCCTAAGTGGTGTGATGGAAATAGATTAATCCTCGTTATCTTTCGCTTACCTAAAAATCAACTGCATGCAAACGGCTCCTAAAAAAG
Source organism: Chitinophagaceae bacterium (assembly GCA_044867875.1). GTDB lineage: Bacteria > Bacteroidota > Bacteroidia > Chitinophagales > Chitinophagaceae > VBAS01. The sequence goes on along the minus strand of JBIOVR010000549.1, from coordinate 1,830 downwards.
TTTTGAATGCCTGGGCGATGTATGATTGGGCGAACAGTGTTTATGCCCTGGTGATCACTTCCACGATCTTTCCCGCTTACTATGAAGCTATCACCAAACAGCGGGTAGATGAAAATAATACTGCATATGTAACCTTCTGGGGAAGAGAATTTGTAAATACTTCTTTATATAATTATGCGTTGGCAATTGCATTTTTAATTGTTGCCCTTATATCTCCCCTGCTTTCTTCTATTGCTGATTATCGCGGAAATAAAAAAAGTTTTATGAACTTTTTTCTAACGATGGGCAGCCTTGCATGTTTATCGCTTTTCTTTTTGAATACAACCGATGGTAAAATAAGTTCAGGAGTTTCAAACCTGGGACTTGGATTATTTTCAGTGATCCTTGCCTGTGTTGGTTATTGGGGCAGTATTGTTTATTATAATTCTTTCCTCCCGGAAATAGCAGCGCCGGAAGACAGGGACAGGCTTAGCGCAAAAGGATTTTCATATGGCTATGTAGGAAGTGTGGTTTTACAGGTCATTTGTTTTGTTCTCGTTTTCTTTCCAGGAATAGTTGGCGGATCTGATGCAGAAGGGTCAACCACAACTATACAATTTCGAACCGGCTTTCTATTAGTAGCGATCTGGTGGTGGGGGTTTGGTCAATTTTCATTACGCCGGCTTCCTAAGTCTGAACCTGCAGGCGATCCAACACAAAAGCATTTACTTTCGAACGGTTACAAAGAATTAAGAAAGGTTTGGGGACAGCTTAGCAGCTTACCTGTTTTAAAGCGATTTCTTTTTTCATTTTTCTTTTATAATATGGGAGTGCAAACTATCATGTTAGTTGCCGCATTGTTTGGTAAAGGAGAATTGGACATCCCAAGTACCAATCTTATCATCGCTATTCTTTTAGTGCAATTGATCGCTGTACCCGGAGCTTTTGTTATTTCAAAGCTTTCAGGCTCTTTAGGTAATTTAAGGACTTTGATGCTTTGTGTTTTATTATGGGTTGGAATTTGTATTTATGGATACACAATCCCTCGTGGAGATATAACTCAGTTCTATATTATATCGAGCATTATAGGTTTTGTAATGGGAGGTACGCAATCTCTCAGCCGCTCCACTTATTCTAAGCTAATGCCCATAACAAAAGACACTGCCTCCTTCTTTAGTTTTTATGATGTTACAGAAAAGATCTCATTGGTTGTTGGATTATTTCTTTTTGGGTTTCTCACAGAAATTACTGGTTCGCAAAGAGTATCTGTCTTAGCTTTGATGACCCTTTTCATTATCGGTTTATTTTTGTTACTGTATACCCGTAGTACGCAAAAGAAGATCATTCAATGAAATTATATTCGATCAACACTGGTTATTTCAAGTTGGATGGCGGCGCCATGTTTGGGGTTGTTCCAAAAACTATCTGGAATAAAATTAACTCGGCTGATGAAAATAATTTATGCAGCTGGGCCTTGCGATGTTTGTTGATCGAAGACGATAATCGTTTGATACTTGTTGATAATGGCAATGGCGATAAGCAGGATGCGAAATTTTTCAGTCATTATCATTTACATGGGAATGATACATTGGAAAAGTCATTGGCAAAATATGGCTTTACCAAAGATGATATTACTGATGTGTTTCTTACTCATTTACATTTTGATCATTGTGGCGGTTCTATAAAAAGAGAAGGCGATAAATTAGTACCAAATTTTCCAAATGCGACTTTTTGGAGTAATAAAGAACATTGGGAATGGGCAACAGAGCCAAACGAAAGAGAAAAAGCTTCCTTTCTAAAAGAAAATATTTTACCAATAAAGGAAAGTGGTCAATTGAAATTTATTAAACA
>JBIOVR010000548.1:0-6466 GCA_044867875.1 Chitinophagaceae bacterium | reverse complement strand
GTTTCCTTCGGCAACACTAATACTTTGGGGTTGTGTGGTAATGACCGGCGCATTAGAACCCGTAAAAGTAATTTTATACACCCCGCTGTTTGCTCTTGAAAGAAAATAAAGATTTCCATCTGGCCCTGTGGTCATACCAACAGGGCTACCAGCAATTGATGAGGCAAAATTTGTTCTTGTTGCAGTACTACCGGATAACGTAAGCATGTCGATCCAGTTATTACAAAAATCTAAAAAGAAATATCTGCCGGTGTATTGCGAAGGATAGTTTGTAGAAGTTGGATTAAAAAAAGTGCCACCGGTTATTGCACACCCAAAACCAATACCACTACCATGCCTATAAGTGTAAATTGGATTGGTAAAAGCGGGATTGCTACTTACTCCTTCTGCAGTTGGCCATCCATAATTACCGCCACCGGTTGTACAATCATTCACTTCTTCCCATGTAACCTCTCCTACATCATTTACAAAAATGCGACCCGTTCCTGGTTGAATAGAAAGTGTGTAAGGATTACGCATGCCATATTCCCAAACTCTTTGCCGTTGTGCTGTGCCACCAATAAATGGATTTCCTGCAGGCACACTGCCATCTGAATTGATCCGTAAAATTTTTCCGTGATAGGTGTCTAAGTTTTGCGAATTAGTACTGTTTGCATTCTCACCAATACCCACATACAATTTTCCATCGGGCCCGAACACTATTGTCCCACCGTTATGATTAGTAGCACTACTTAAAGGATCCAGAGTAAGTACTACTGATTCACTGCCTCCTACAATTGTATTACCACTCATTGTAAATCTGCTGATACGATTATTGGCTGCAGAAGAAATTGTATAATAGAGATAAATAAAATTATTAGTTGTAAAATTTGGATCAAAAGCAATTCCAAGTAATCCTCTTTCACCTGATGAATTTACACTAAGTGTGATCGCTGGCGTTGCAAGCAGTACACCATTTTCAATTATCCGCAATGCCCCGGATTGCTGTGCAACAAATAAGCGGCCATCCGGAGCAAAAGCCATTACTGTTGGATTGCTGATGCCATTTGCAACAAGCACTTGTTGAAACCCGGTTGGATATGTTTGTGCATTACTATTTAAAGAAGAAATAAAAAGACTGGTAAATAGCAGGATCAAAGCATTGATAGTGCTTTGAGTTTTGGGGTAAACTATACTCATAACAGGAAGTTTAAGGTTACTAATAACCTCTTACAAGTGGGGGAGTAATCGATGTGACCTGGTAGGGTTTTTTATCCAGCAAAAACCATGCAGAGCTAAGTATTGACTAAAAAATCAATAGGAGTTTCATTATCTTGAACTCATGAAAATCATCAAACGAATTCTGATTGCGTTATTTGGAATAATTGTACTTGCTGGAATTTATTTCTGGGTTAAGTTTTTTATATATAACCTGGAAACTAAAACAATGAATGCATCCGCAAGAAAAAATACCAGCGGCCAATTTATTGAATTAACTGCCGGCATTACACATTATGAATCAGGTGGAGTTGACACCGGCAAAGTTATTATACTCGTTCATGGTTTTAGTGTTCCCTATTATATATGGGATGGAACATATGATAGTCTTGTAAAAGCAGGATTTCATGTAATACGCTATGATGAATTTGGCAGAGGTTTTTCTGATCGACCCAATGTTATTTATGATGCTGTTTTATATAGAACCCAGTTACACGACCTGGTCACTTCACTTAAATTAAAAACTCCGGTAAGCTTAGCAGGAGTTTCATTTGGTGGTGCCGTGGTATCCGATTTTGCTGCGCATTATCCGCAATTGATCGATAAAATAATTTTGGTTGATCCTGTTTATGCTTTCGGTAAAATAGGTGTTGGAGAGATAGTCGCAAACTATAAGATGGCGATCGATCATGAAAAACAGGCGCAAGGACAATTAGATGATTTTAAATACCCGGAAGAATTTCCGGGCTGGGTGGATAAATACAAAGTTCAGATGCAATACAAGGGATTCAGGAATGCATTGATCTCTACCAGGAATAATTATTCTGCTGATTCTATTATTTCAAATTACCATACACTCGCCGGCCTCCAGAAAAAAATTTTATTAATATGGGGCAAAGAAGACGAAACGGTTTCATTTAAATTCAGTGATTCACTCAGAAAAATAGTATCTGTAGATTTTTTTCCTGTTGATGATGCCCGTCATTTACCCTACCTGGAAAAACCAGCGCTGGTCAATCAAAAAATTATTTCTTTTCTGAAAGAGAATTAAAAAGGAAACCTTTTATTTCAAACTTGAATAAACAATTGCTTCAAACTTCGCTTCAAGATCACCATGACTATTAGGATTCTGTTGTGTCATGAAAAGACAAACAAGTTTTGATTTTGGATCGGCCCAGTAAGTAGTGCCATAGTATCCGCCCCATGCAAATGAACCTGCATTTCGTGGTTCTTTAGCCGCAGATTTTTCTGAAGTGATGCCAAATCCCAATCCCATATTATCGTCACCAAACAATCCCTCTTTTAGCTGACCACTGGTTATTATTTCCACTGTTCTTTTTCCCAATATTTGATGACCATTATATTTACCGCCATTTAATAACATTTGCATAAATATGGCATAATCAAATGCAGTGGATGAAAGTCCAGCGCCTCCTGAAAAATAACGTTTCTTCATCATGGGATAATCAGGATCTATATTGCGAAACTCATGACTCCATGGAATGATATGATTTGATGCATCCTCCGTATAAACTGTTGCCAAACGATTGGCTTTAGAAGAAGGCACATTAAAATACGTGTCTTTCATTCCTAATGGCTCGAAAATATTTTTTCGTAAAAAATCTTCCAGGCTCATTCCGCTGATCACTTCTATTAAACATCCAAGGAGATCACTGTTTAATCCGTATTGCCATTTTTCTCCTGGCTGAAAACTTAATGGTAGTTTGCCCAACGCTTTCATTTTTTCCAAAAGATCTGCGTCAAAATAACCAAGACCGGAAGGAATATGATTTTTTGAATAGATAGCTGCAACCTTCGAACTACCGATATCTGTATAATCAAGACCAGAAGTATGGGTAAGCAGCTGGCGAAAAGTGATCTCGCTTTTTGCAGGAATAGTTGTGTAGGTAGTATCTGCCTCATTGAATTTTTCCAATACCACAGGGTTTTTAAATTCAGGAATGAAATCTGAAATTGGCTGATCAAGCAAAAATTTACCTTGTTCATATAAGATCATGGCGCCTACACTTGTTATAGCTTTTGTTTGAGACATAATGCGAAAGATGGCGTCATTCTTCATCGGCTTTTTTGTTGCCACATCCGCATATCCATATCCTTTATATTGTACAACCTGGTTATCTTTTATTACAATTGAAACGGCCCCTGTCAACCAGTTTTTACTGATATACTCATTTACCAATCCGTCTATTTTCGCTAATCTTTCATAGTCAACATTATTGTTCTTTGTGCCAGTTTGTATTATCTGCGACTGACCCAGTAAGGATATAAACAGGATAAAAACTGCAACAAGAAAAGTGCGGGGGTTGGCGATCTTTATCATAACAAGTTTTCGATTTAGTTAGAAAGATAAGGCAAAATAAAAAAATGCTTCAACTTAACTTCGCTTATAAATCTATAGTATGGAATTAGGTATTGGCATGTTTGGCGATCTGCATATAAATAAGAATGGAGAAACTCAACCAGCAGGACAACGACTTAAGGAACTGATCGAAGAAATAAAACTGATGGATGAAGTGGGTATTGATTTTTATGGCATCGGTGAACATCATCGTCCCGACTATGCCGTATCAACACCAGAAATAATTATTGCTGCAGCAGCTACGATTACTAAAAATATCAAGCTGGGAAGCGCAGTTTCAGTATTAAGTTCATCAGATCCGGTAAAACTTTATCAAAGCTTTGCTACAATTGACCTGATCTCGGATGGCAGGGCTGAATTGATGGCTGGCCGTGGAAGTTTCATTGAATCATTTCCTTTGTTTGGTTACAGCCTTGATGATTATGATACCCTGTTTGAAGAAAAGCTGGAGTTGCTACTGAAAATAAATAAAGAAAACCCGATTACATGGAAAGGTCAGTTCAGACCTGCACTAAACAAACAGCAAGTATTACCTCGGGCAGTTAATGATCATCTTAATATATGGATCGCCGTTGGAGGAACACCTGAATCAGTATTGCGTGCAGGCAAACATGGATTGCCTGTGATCTTTGCGATCATTGGAGGCGATCCAAAACAATTCAAGCCATTATTTGAATACTACAAGAAAGTGTATGATCATTATGGTCATGATATGAAAAAATTACAGGTTGGTGTTCACATGCATGCATTTTTTGGTGATGGCAGTAAACAAATTGCTGATGAGTACTACCCGATCTATTCTGCACAGATGGATCGAGTGGGTCGCAGTCGCGGCTGGCCTCCTTACCAGCAACAACAATATGTAACAGGCAGAAGCAGCAGTGGACATTTAATAATCGGTGATGCTAATGAATCCATTGATAAAATCTTGCATATGCATGAACTGTTTGGCCTCACCCGTTTTTCAGCGCATATGGATGTAGGCGGACCTTCACATAAATTAATGATGAGATCAATAGAGATCTATGGAACTAAGGTCGCTCCGAAAGTGAGAGAGGCACTAAAGAAAAGTGAAAACAGTATTTAAAAATAAAGGCCGCCTTTAACTGGCAGCCTTATTTTATTAATTGCTGAGATTGGATCCATCATTTTAATTATAACGGTTTCACTTTCCCGGAACCCGAAATACTTGTGCTGATCAGTGGATGACCACGATAATAAACAGAACCGCTTCCGCTAATAGTTGCATCAAGTGCCTGTGATAAGTTAACCTGCATATCACCAGAACCACTGATGGTGGTCGTTGCTTTTTCAGCAACAACGCCATCTATGAATAATTTACCACTGCCGCTAATTCGCAGATCTTCATTTTTTGCTGCTCCCGACTGCACAGTAATATCACCCGTGCCACTGATGTTGGCATTTATTTTATCGGTTACTAATACAGACTGTACTGTAATATTTCCTGTGCCACTTATACCCATATCCATGTTTACAGCATTTATGTTCCCAATTACTGCTAAGTCCCCTGTGCCGCTAAGGTGAAGATAATCTGCGGTTGGCGCACTGATATTGACAGTTATTTCTTCATTTGATTTTATACGTACGCCATCCTTTATTTTTAGCAAAAGATGCCCGTTTGATTTAGTGGCTTGTATCACATCGAGTATGTTCCGTTGTGCTATAATTTCAACTTTATAAACCGGGTCAATTTTGTAATAGATCTTTCCACCGATACTTACTGATACGCCGGAAAAATCTGTGATATTACGGGTTTCAGTTTGCAGATCTCCCTCTCCCACTACTTTTTTGCAGGATGAAGTTGTAAGTAAAGCTGCGGCTGCTGCTAACATAAAAAATTGTTTTTTCATTTTATTTGATTTCTGTTTTTGATAAATTTTAAAATTCAATTTTATAATTCAGGATTGGTATTATTCCTGTTTGATAACTAGTAACGATTTTATTTTTCTCGTTATCATACCATTGACCAAACACATTTAAACGGTTGGTGACATTCTGTATATCCAATGATAAAGTGCTGGTAATGTTTTTACGGTTCCATTTCATGCTGATCCCGATATCAGTCCTGAAATAGGCTTCATTCTGTAAACTGTAAGCATCTTTTTCTAAAAACACAGTATATCCCTGATGTTGTGATGCGTCAAAGTCGATCGGTGTAGTGCGAAGACCACCCGCATAGATCGTTTTCAGGTTAATCCCAAATATTTTTGATTTTCTATCGCTTATAAAATCTTTTCCGGCGATCAACGTAATAAGATAATTACCATTGAAACGAGTATTTCTTTCCAACCCATCTTTTGCCGTATATTTTGATTGATAGAAAGAATTACTCAGGGTGAGATAGAAATTATCTTTGAGGTAACGCTCCAATGAAATTTCCACTCCGTAGTTTTTACCTTTGCCACTATTTTCCATTGGCTCCACTACGTAATCATTCAGAATATTTAGTGTAGACAAGCTGCTACTGTCGTAAATACTGACAGGCACATTGAATAATTGCTGATAATATAATTCGGCTTTAGCCAGTAAGTTTTTAGTTAACCTGTAACTGTAAGAAAAAACATAATGATGCGATTTTGTTAGATCAAGGTTCTTGTTAGGCATTATAACAGTACCGTCAGATAATTTTTGCTCAGCAAAATATACACTCAATGTTTGCATTTGGCTGTGGAGTCCATACCCCACAGCAACACTGCTCTTGTTATTAATATTCCATTTGGCAGAAAAACGCGGCTCAACAGATGAAGTATTGTTATGAGCGAGGCGGAAATAATGCATACCAGCATTCAGCGTAATGTTATTGGATGGCTTGTATTGCCATTGCGCAAATGCCTGTTGCGTAGATGTTTTTCCTGAAGTATTTAGATC
>JBIOVR010000547.1:0-4905 GCA_044867875.1 Chitinophagaceae bacterium | reverse complement strand
AATTTCATAAGAAAGCCGATAATATTTACAGGGTAGTAAATGATCGTTACCAGCAAGGAAAGTTGATACAACATGGCACTATTACCTATTCTGGTGTTGGACGTGCAATGAATAATGATTTTGATGACGTAGTTCAAAATACTGTTGTTGAACCTTCTGGTGAAGCCATCATTACATACAATGATAAAAAAATTACAGAGCCAGATCTTTTTTTTGCCGATAGCTATTTTCTTTCTGTATTTGATTTTCCCCTTGTAGCAGGTGATAAGAATACTGTGCTGATACGACCAAGCACTGTGTTGCTGTCAGAAAAGCTTATTGAAAATATATTTGATTATAAAGGAAAAGATTACAATCAATTTTTGGGCAAAGCAATCACACTTTGGACAGATTCCATGCCTTATAAAATTGAAGGGGTTTTAAAAAATGTTCCTGAGAACTCTCATTTGCAATTCCAGATGCTCATTTCATACCGCACCTTAATTAATAACTGGAAAGAGGCTGAATATGATTTTACGCAATCTGATTTCTGGCATTATGTGCAATTAAAACCCGGAACCGATTACAAAGCACTTAATGCAAAGCTTGGAGCATTTAGTCAAAAGTATTTCGAGGGAAATAAAATTTCCGGCAGCGATGAGACATTTTATCTGCAACCCCTTTCAAAAGCACATTTATATTCTGATTTTGAATACGAGATAGGAAGGACGGGTAGCGCTACCGTTGTTTGGGCTTTATTAATTATCGCATTGTTCATTATTACTATTGCCTGGGTAAACTATATCAATCTTGCCACAGCAAGATCTGTAGAAAGAGCAAGAGAAGTCGGAATTAGAAAAGTTGTAGGATGCGAACGTCGTCAATTGATCTTTCAATTTCTTGCTGAGTCGGCATTAGTGAATTTGATCAGCATGATTATAGCTATTATACTTGTGTTTTTATTACAGTCTGCATTCAACCAGTTATTAAATTACCAATTATCATTATCCTATCTTTTAACCAAAGGGTTAAATGGATACAGCATACTCATTGGATTAATATCAATTGTTGTTGCCGGTATTTTTGTTTCTGGTCTTTATCCTGCATTTGTACTTTCCTCATTTAAACCGATCGCAGTCTTAAAAGGAAAATTCGGTAGTTCCCAAAAAGGAATCTTTTTCAGAAAGGCATTGGTGCTTGGTCAATTCACAGTGACAATTGGTTTGATCATTGGATCACTGGTAGTAATGAAGCAGATCAGGTATATGAATAAGACACAGCTTGGTTTTAATATGGATCAAATATTAGTGATAAAACCACCCACACTTACAAATTTTGATTCTACGTTCATCAGCAGAGTTAATAGTTTTAAAGAGGGGTTAAAACAAATTGCACATGTGCAAGGAGCAACTACATCATGGAACGTGCCGGGTGGAGATATTGGAAGAAGTTTTAATGTGCGTCAAGCCGATTCTGCTGCAACAAATAAGTTCACTGTTCGTCATACTTCAGTTGATTATGATTTCCTTAATGTATACGGTGTGAAATTAATAGCCGGCAGGAATTTTAAACAGACAGATCATGATCCTAATGGCAGGAATCTGCGCAGCATGCTTATTAACAGGTCAGCGGCTAAATTACTTGGTTTTAGATCTCCCGAAGATGCAATTGGTAAATCTATACTTCGCGGTCAAAGAAAATGGGATGTAGTAGGAGTTGTGGAAGACTATCATCAAAAATCACTTCGTCATCCTTTTGAGCCGATGATCTTCATGCCTTTTTATAGCACCAACAGTGAAATATCTGTAAAGCTTACACCGGGTGATCTGCCCGGCACTATTGCGCAAATAAAAAAGAAGTACGAATCATTCTTTCCTGGAAATTTATTTGATTATAATTTTTTGGATGAGACGTTTAATCGTCAGTATGAGAATGACCAATTGTTTGGAAAAGCATTTGGCATATTTGCGGGCCTTGCAATCTTCGTGGCCTGTCTGGGTTTATTGGGTCTTACCATGTTTGCAACCATTCAAAGAACAAAAGAGATCGGTGTAAGAAAAGTTTTGGGGGCTTCTATTCCTAGTATCGTTTTATTATTATCAAAAAGTTTTTTCAAGCTTATTTTATTGTCTGCGGTCATTGCTTTCCCTTTAGCATGGTGGGCAATGAATACCTGGTTGCAGGATTTTGCATTCAGAGTTAATATAGGCTGGTGGATATTTATTCTCGCTGGTTCATCTGCTTTAGTGATCGCATTGGCAACAATAAGTTTCCAGGCAATAAGAGCTGCACTTACTAACCCTATAAAATCATTGAGAACAGAATAAAACTGTAGCTATGATAAAAAACTATTTTAAGATCGCATGGCGTAGTCTTTGGAGAAACAAAGGTTATTCTGCTATTAATATTTTCGGTCTTGCGATCGGACTCTCGGCAAGTATTTTTATATTTCTCTGGGGGTATGATGAATTTTCGTATGATAAATTTCATTCAAACGCAGACCGAATTTTCAAAGTTTTTATCAACAATAAATACCCTGACGGAAAAATTGAAACTTATCCTGCTACTCCGGCAAAATTGAAAGATGCAATAAAAAATGAAATTCCTGAAGTAGAATTAGCCGCTCAGTACAGCATGGAAACAGAGTTATTGGTGAAGCACGAAACCAATGCGTTCAATGAAAATGGTATTTATGCTGACTCAACATTGTTTAAGATACTTAGCTTCCCGATCGTAAAGGGAAATGCTGACGAACCATTAAAGAATAATTCCATTGCTATTTCTAAAAGCCTCGCAGAAAAATTATTTAAAAAGGAAAATCCGATAGGTAAAACGTTGTCAGTAGGGCAAAAGTATGATCTTGCGATAGGCAGTGTATTTGCCGATATTCCTCAAAACTCAACGCTTCGATTTGAGTTTGTGATCCCCTTTGAACTTTATGCAAAAGAGAATCCATGGATGGAGAATTGGAAAAGCGGTGGTACTCGAACTGTAGTGATGCTGAAACCGTCCGCCACGGCCAATCAGGCAAACAACAAATTTATTAATTTAATTAAAAAAAATTGCTCTGACTGTACGACTACTCCATTTCTTTTTCCATACGCAGAGTCGAGGCTATATTCCGAATTTGAAAACGGGAAGAAAGCTGGAGGAAGGATCCAGCAAGTTTACCTTTTTAGTGTGGTGGCTATACTTATTCTCCTGATGGCCTGCATTAATTTCATGAACCTTTCAACTGCAAGATCAGCAAACCGCAGCCGTGAAGTAGGAGTACGAAAATCAATAGGTGCTCAAAGATCTAATCTCGTTGTTCAGTTTATTGCTGAAGCAGTATTTCTATCCTTTATTGCCATGCTATTTGCATTGGTAATGGTGAAGTTATTGCTTCCATTCTTTAATGATGTTACTGGTAAATCTATCCAGTTAAACTTAGGCAATCCTGTGTTTGTTGCAGGAGTTTTAGGTATTACAATTATTGCCGGGGTATTAGCTGGAAGTTACCCGGCTTTTATTTTGTCAAGCTTCAACCCTGTTAAAGTACTGAAAGGAACTACTCGATTAGGGCTCTCTGGAAATGCTCTTCGTAAATTTCTTGTAGTTGTTCAATTTACCGCTTCAGTAATATTGGTTGTAAGTAGTATTGCAGTGTATAAACAAATAAGGTTTATCAGTGAAAAAAAACTCGGATTTGATAAAGATAATATTATCGTCATCGACCAGAATGATGGAATTGTCAAAAACTACGAGGCAATAAAAAATGATCTGCAACAATTACCAGCAGTAAAAAATGTTGCGTTTGGTGGGAACAATATATTCACCATTCCTATCACTACAACAGATCCTTTATGGAATGGCAAGCCAAATAATTCTTCCATTACTTTTAAGATATATCGCTGCGATACAGGATTCATTCCAACGATGGATATTAAAATGCTTGCAGGAAGAAATTTTATAGGCAAGAATGACGCATCCAACTATATCATCAACAAGAAGGCAATGGAAACTATGGGATTGAGTTTCGATAACGCATTAGGAACGGAGCTTGAAATGTGGAATGGGAAGGGAAGAATAATTGGTATAACAAATGACTTTCACAATGATAATTTGAAATTCGGCATTCAGCCACTCATATTCATGTATTCTGAAAATGTCGGCTCTCATTACTTTATTAAAGTAAGTAGTGGATTGCCTTTGCCCAGTCTTATAGCACAGATCCGTCAAATATTTCGGAAGCATAATCCTGATTATCCTTTTGAATATACTTTTCTTGATGAGATATTTAACAGGGAATACCGGACAGAAGCTGTAATTGGAAAGCTCTCTTTAAGCTTTACGGTAATAGCCATTTTCATTTCATGCCTTGGATTATTAGGTTTAGCAACTTTCACCGCAGAAAGAAGAACCAAAGAGTTAGGGATCCGAAAAGTAATGGGAGCTTCCGTTGGAAATCTTGCTATCATGCTTTGTAGTGAATTTACAAACCTGATTATCCTTAGTTTATTTATTGGCTTACCAGTCTCCTGGTGGCTTGTTAAGGAATACTTTTCGGGATATATGTTCCATACCGAAATAAAATGGGGCATCTATATAATAACATCAGTAAGCATATTACTTATTGCGATACTATCTGTCGGATACCAGGCTGTTAAAGCAGCAATTACAAATCCTATTAAATCATTAAGAACTGAATAAAATTTATTGCCATGTTCAAGAATTATTTCAAAATTGCCTTCCGTAGTCTTTGGAAAAATAAACTCTACACTACGCTTAATGTAGCCGGCCTAACATTTGGCATCAGTTGTTTTTTGCTGATCGGTCTTTATCTTTTTGATGAACTAACTTTTGATGAACAACATAGCAGGGCAGATAGGATCTACCGTGTAATAGAACATAAAACTGTGAATGGCGAGGCAACCACAATTGCAG
>JBIOVR010000546.1:0-4367 GCA_044867875.1 Chitinophagaceae bacterium | reverse complement strand
TCGAGTCGCATTGGTGCGTGGGCTTCGCCACAAAGCCGTGTGATCGAAGACCGTCAATGGCTTGATGAAAAGTTTAATGAGCTTGTAAATAAAATGGAAGGCACATCTATTGTCCGTCCGCCTCACTGGGGAGGTTATATTGTAAAACCTGTAGTAATTGAATTCTGGCAGGGAAGACCCAGCCGCCTGCATGATCGCATCCAATATACTTTGGAAGAAAATGGAGAATGGAAAATTGAGAGATTAGCTCCTTAACAGTAAGCTAAGTATATAAAGTATATAATGTAACAACTGGAAACACTATATACTTTATTTACTATTTATACTTTTTCTTTTATTATTTTTTCTTCTTCTTCGCTGGTCTGCTTTTACCAAAACTTCCTTTTGTAATTTTCCCTTTTTTAGTTTTTTTATCGCCTCTTCCCATGATCTTGTTTTTTAATTTGTTTTTAAAATAAAAAATCTCTTGTGTTATGTAAAGTAACAAGAGATTTATCTAAATGATGTTTTTATTTCTTCTTTTTCTTTTGCAATAAAGGCTTTAGATCCTTCATTGAAGATTTTAATGTAGCTAAAAGCTCTTTTCCCCCTTTAAATCTTGCAACAACTTTTTCCTTAATATTTATCTGGGCTTTTGTTTGAGGGTTATGTCCCTTCCTTCCTTCTCTGTATGAAAGCAGGAAAGTGCCAAAGCCAACAAGTGTAACCTTGCCGCCATTCTTTAAAGTTTTAGTAACAGCATTTGTAAAAGAATCAAGTGCTGCGTTCGCCTGGGTTTTCGTGATCCCTGCCTCTTCAGCAATTACATCAATTAAGTCGGCCTTATTCATTATAGTTGGTTTTTATGAATGATAATGGCGGCAAATTTAACCGCTTTTGATTGGCAGCAAAATTTTTTCTTTGTTTTTTCAGAACAAATAAATCCTCCGGAAATCGCATGGGGAAAGGATTTGCCCGATTCCTGTTTTAGTCTTGTTTTTGAAGTTATTGTACAATTTGCATCAGGCTGCGGAAAGCTATAAAACGATTGCCCCACGCATCAAAATGTTTTTGTCGTATCGTGGATGAATAGTTTTCAATATAGCGGTTATAATCAGATTGGCTATCGGCAAAGTATTGGGTAGCATATGTCGGGCCCTCTTTTTCATCTATTTCCAATAGACGAAGAAGCTTTGAATCGGTAAAACAACCTGTTTTTATCATTTCAGGCATGTGTTCATTCAGCATCCATTGTACCCATGCATCATGAATTGACCAATCCACTTTTACTGTAACATTATAGATAAACATGAATATTTTTTAATTAGTTACATTATTAGTTTCAGCATCCTCAATAATGATCTTTCTCAATCGCTGGTACATAAACGATACAGTAAGTAATAGAACGCCCAACAAAATAAACGCTGCGATCTTACCCCCGGCTGGAATGTTGCGAATATCGTACGTAAACAATTTTGCTAAAGTAAGTGTAAAAAGACTTAATGAAATGATCCGCAATGAACGGAATTTATATTGCATACCCAGCCAGATCATGATAAATGAACAAATACTCCAGAGAATGCTAAGTCCTGCTTTATAGTATAAATTTTCCCACCATGTCCATTCATTACCCTTATGATAATTCAACCATAAGTTAACCTGGTAGATCTCAACACTAAGTAATAAAACAAAACTGATGGCTGACATCCACGTAAAAGAATTAAGATAAAAGTTCCAGTTTTTATCTTCAGTTTTCCTAAAGTAGATGACAAGATCTATCAATAACCACCCTAATAAAGCAGCGCTTATCCAATGAGCAATAAAAAGACTGCCATTATTTTTTTGAAGCAAGGATAAAGATATATCATGATTGGTATTAATATTAATTACGTATAGCCCAGTACAAAGAATTGTAAATAATAATTTAAATACCGGGAATACTGTGGATCTTTTGAAGCTGAATAGCACAATGATAGCAAAAAGAAAAGTATAGAGTTGGAGGTAAACAATAAAAAGAGATTCGATATTATTCCTTGTGCTAAACTGGTAATAAATTTCCAATGCACCGGATAAATAAAGTGTAACAATAAAAGCCCCCAATAAAAGATCTCTTAGTGATTGGTTTCGCAGATTTCTTAAATAAAAAGTATCTGCTTCTTTATACATCAACCTAAAATAAATGAATAATGAAACTACTACCGCAATTGTTGTACTAAATCCTTTATTGAGAAGTATAGGGATAAGCTGATGATCAGAAAAATAAACCCGCATCCAGGTGACACCAACACTTGCAAGCATGAGCACCGCGATAATGATCGAAGCGATCTTAAGCTGAATAGTTCTTGTTTTTTGAAAGAGCCAGAACAGAATTACAGATTCAGCTGCCCAGAATAAGGTGACATGATTTCCTTTGAACTGTACAGGGGCCGTTAAAGAAATAAAAGTGAGGGCTAAACCTGTAAGCAAGGATAAAAAATTTGGATCGATCGTTTTCTTTTGTTTAAATGCAAGCACCAATAACAAATTGAATATACCCAGTATGGCTGTAAATAATCCGTTGTAATTCCCATTATTCCAGTAAGAAAGAATAAAAATGGCTGCGAAATAAAAAAGAAAATTTATACTTAGAACAACAATAAAATCAAAAGCATTGAAAATTTTCTTTTGACGAATATTGTTTACAATATTCATTGTGACAAACTGCACGTAAAATAATGTTCCAAATAGCATAGCATCTTTATATGGAACCAATGCAGGAGAATCAAACCAAATTTTTTTGATCAGCCAACTGCCATAAATTAGTGTTGTAAAAAATAAAGCTATGATATTTATAGAAGGCCAGCGCTTAAACCAGGCTAGTAACATCAATCCGGAATTCAGAATACACAAGTATATAAAGAGAGCCGTATAATTTTCCTGGCCGGTACTAACAAGAAAAGGAGTGATAAATCCACCGATCGTTGCTAAAATGGCTAATTCCATCCGATCGTAATAAAGAGACAAAAGCACTGCGAACGCGGTGATGATAACCATGATAATAAATCCCGCCGTCTGGCTGATAAGATGATATTGATGGAATGCAAATGCTATGGTGAAATAAAAAACGGTAAGTCCGCCGCCCATCAATACAGAACTAAAAGAACGATAACTATTTCTTATTCGATGCGCTATACCGATCAGAATGCCGCCGGCAATAAGGCCAATGATAACACGACCAGCTTCTTTTATCCAATTTTGATCTATCGCATATTTTACAAAAAATGAAATACCTAATACTAATACTGTAATGCCTATTTTACTTAAAAGATTTTCTCCAATAAATTTTTCAAGATCAGTTTCTGGTTTTGAAGAAGGAACAAAGAGCGGTTTAGGGAATTGCTTTTTCTCAATAATGATCTCTTCTTGTGTGATCTCAACAACAAGTTGAGGTTCTTGTTTTTTTATTTCAGGCGTAAAAATTGGCTTTACATCTTCTTTTGTAGTTACTACTATTGGCGATGGTATAAATGTTTTTTGTAAAGGCTTTTCTTCAACTGTTGTACTTTTTGTTTCTGCTGGTTGATTTAAGTTTCTTATTTCTTTAGTAAGTGATGCAATATTGTCACTTAAATACTTAACCTTGTCGTATAATGATTCAGTGAGTTTTTGTTGCTCAGACGTTCGGTATAAAATAACAACAAGAATAATAAAAGCAGCAAGCAGAATGAGGATAAGCAGAAAGATCAATCCTGTCATCAGAGGTGGTTTGGTGAATAATAGCTGCTATAAATAATCAGCTGAATTTCGAATGCAGCTTTATATTTCGATATCTAAATATACCGGACAATGATCAGAATGTTTTACATCAGGAAAAATTTCTGCATCTTTCAACTGACCTTTCAAGGGATTTGTAACATTTATATAATCAATTCTCCACCCTTTATTTTGCAAACGAACAGTTGGAAAACGCTGGCTCCACCAACTATATCTATGAGGCTCAGTGTGAAATTCACGGAATGTATCCGTCCATCCATTCTCAAAAAATTTATCCATCCATTTTCTTTCTTCTGGTAAAAAACCGGACGAATTTTTATTGCCTTTTGGGTCATGAATATCGATCTCCTTATGAGCAATATTATAATCACCACATAATATCAGTTTTGGATGATTTCTTTTTAGTTGATCAAGCCATTTATAAAATTCATCAAGCCAATGATATTTGAATGTTTGTCTTATATCGCCACTTGTTCCTGATGGAAAATAGGCATTGATGAGTTTTATATCCTTAAAATCAAGTTGAATAATTCTTCCTTCATCATCACTGACTTTATGCCCGTTGCCTATTTCTATTTTGTCAGGAATTATTTTAGAAAATACTGCCACGCCACTATATCCTTTCTTTTGTGCAC
>JBIOVR010000545.1:0-5839 GCA_044867875.1 Chitinophagaceae bacterium | reverse complement strand
AGTTTCCTCATATTCAGTTAAGATTATTATGTGGGAAGATAAGGACAATAGCGATATGAACGATGAACGAAGCGTCGCAACGGAAGCAAAATCAGGGATATTATACCGCTTTCATATTTACCCATTTCGTAATAAAGCAGGTGGCAAATTCAGCTTATATTTGCAGCTTCATTTTTTATGAGCAAAAAAGGAAAAGTGTTGGTGGCAATGAGCGGCGGTATCGATAGTACCATTACCGCATTAATGCTTCATGACGAAGGATATGAAGTAGTGGGTATTACTATGAAAACATGGGACTATGCAGCTAGTGGTGGAAGTAAAAAAGAAACCGGTTGCTGTAATCTGGATTCATTCAATGATGCAAGACAAGCAGCAGTTGAACATGGCTTTGCTCATTATATCCTGGACATCCGTGAAGAGTTCGGTGGTTTTGTAATTGAAAATTTTGTTGATGAATATTTAGCAGGTCGTACGCCTAATCCATGTGTGCTTTGCAATACGCATATTAAATGGAGAGCATTATTAAAAAGAGCAGATGCATTGAACTGTGATTTTATTGCAACAGGTCATTATGCAAAGATCCGTCAACATAATAACGGAAGATTTGTTGTGAGCAAAGCTGTTGATGATACAAAAGATCAGAGTTATGTATTGTGGGGATTGCAACAAGATCTTTTGAGCAGAACAATATTACCATTGGGACCATATAGAAAAACAGAGATCCGTCAAATGGCTTTTGATTATGGCTATCCCGAACTCGCAAAGAAAAGCGAGAGCTACGAAAGTTGTTTTGTTCCTGATAATGAT
The DNA here is from genome assembly GCA_044867875.1 of Chitinophagaceae bacterium. GTDB lineage: Bacteria > Bacteroidota > Bacteroidia > Chitinophagales > Chitinophagaceae > VBAS01. The sequence continues at coordinate 5,032 of JBIOVR010000545.1, read as the reverse complement.
TATCGAGGTTTCTTAAAAAGAAATGTTGAAGGTTTGGAAGAAAGAGTTGATGGAGGAAATTTTATTGATAAGAACGGAAATATTTTAGGTAAACATAAAGGCTATCCATTTTATACAATTGGTCAGCGCAAAGGTTTAGATATTGCTTTAGGTCGTCCTGTGTTTGTAACCAAGATCGACCCTGGTACCAACACGGTTGTTTTAGGTGATGAAGAAGATCTTGAGCAAAATGAAATGTTGGTAGGAAAATTAAATCTGATCAAATACGATCTCATTACACCGGGAATGGAAGCTATCACTAAGATTCGTTACAAGGATAAGGGTGCACTTTCAAATATTTATCCTGAAAATGGTACAATGAGGGTCAAATTTTATGAAAATGTAAAAGGAATTGCCCCCGGTCAAAGCGCTGTATTTTATGAAGATGATGATGTTCTAGGCGGCGGGATAATTCAGTCCGGAGTACTAAATAAATAGTTTGAAGTCAAAGATTCAGAACTCCTGATGCTGAACCCATTAGCAGACAATAAACGACAAAGAACCTCGTTATAGAACCCGGGAATTGTAGTTGCCGGTTTTTGTTTTTAGTTTTGAACCGCCGTTGGTTTCATTATAAATCTAAAGTACCCTTATTGATCAACAATCTTATGAGATCGAAGAACCTGATACTATTTTTAGCTGCATTTAGCTTTCTTTTTTTCATTATCTCCTGCGAAAAAGAAACTGAAGAATTTAAGACAGAAGCCATTGCTGATTATTTGCCTTTGGCTGTTGGCAAGTATATTACTTACAGGTTGGACTCAACCGTTTTTACAAACTTTGGAGGAAATGAAGAAATTCACAGGTACCAGGTAAAACACGTGGTAGATGTGCAAATAGCAGACAATCTTGGAAGGCCGAGCTATCGCATTCTTCGTTACCTGCGTGATTCATCAGGCACCCAGCCATGGGTTGAAAATGGAGCTTATTTTATTACTCCTCTTACTGACCAGGCAGAAATTATTGAAGATAATCTTCGATTTATAAAACTTCATTTGCCATTTAAATTAAATACTTACTGGAAAGGAAATAAATATTTATCAGATGATCCCTATAGGTCTCTTTTCAATTTCTTCAATGATGATAACATGAATGAATGGGATTATAGTATTGATCAATTTGATAACACCGCAACCATTGGTGGCAAACCCATCACAGATGTGTATACAGTTTTCCAGATCGATGAATCGATCAATGCTCCTGTTACAAATCTCACTCAACCCGGATACAGAACATTGGCTTCAGATAAATTTGCAAAAAATATTGGTCTTGTTGCCCGTGATTTTATTATGTGGGAATATCAACCGCAGGCTCCAGGATCTTCTACTCCCGCTTACAAAACAGGTTTTGGAATTAAAATGTGGATGATCGATCATAATTAACCTTCCTTAATTAATTAGTATTTTTGGAATGACTAAAAGTCGTCCTGAATGAAAAAACTGATGATTGTACTTATTGGAAGCTGTTTATTTTTTGTGGACACCAGGGCGCAGTTCACCCGATATGTGATCAAGCTTAAAAATAAAGGTGGCAGCACCTTTTCACTTTCAACTCCTGGAGGATATTTATCGCAGAGAGCTATCGACAGAAGAGCCAGGTATGGCATTGCTATTGACAGTACCGATATGCCGGTAACATCTTCTTATATTACTCAAATAAAAAATGTTCCATTCGTCACGGTATTAAATATTTCCAAATGGCAGAATAGTGTTTCTATTCAAACTTCCGATCCAAATGCCATCACAACAATTAATGGATTTTCATTTGTGCAATCAGTTGCGCCAATAGCGGCACGAACACAAAATAATACTAATGAAAAATTGACTACTGCGGACCAACCGTATATTTCCTCTCAAAGAACTACGGGTATAACTGATTTTTTTAATTATGGAGCAGGCTCGCTTGCTGAGATCAATCTGCATAAAGGACAATTTTTACATAATATCGGATTGCGTGGACAAGGAATGTTAATAGCTATTCTCGATGGAGGTTTTTTTAATTTTACTACACTTGATGCAATGGATAGCATCATTATAAATAACCAGGTACTAGATACCTGGGATTTTTATTCTAACAATACAACTGTTTCTGATGACCATCCTCATGGCATGCAATGCTTGTCAACTATAGCCGCAAACATTCCGGGTCAATTCATAGGCAAAGCGCCAAAAGCAAATTTCATTTTGTATCGTACAGAAGATGTGAACAGTGAATACCCGATCGAAGAATTCAATATGGTATGTGGAATGGAGAGAGCAGACAGTGCAGGTGCTGATGTTATTTCTGTTTCATTAGGATATTCGGATTTTGATGATGCTTCATTCGATCATACATATGCGCAAATGAATGGCAATACAACCATTGCTGCAACCGGCGCAGACCTTGCCGCTAAAAAAGGAATTTTATTTGTAGCTGCCGCAGGCAATGAAGGTGGTGGTGCGTGGAATTATATTGTGACACCTGCAGATGGGGACAGCGTTCTTACAATAGGAGCAGTAAATACAAGCGGAGCAGTCGGATCATTTTCCAGTTATGGCCCATCTAGTGATGGACAAATAAAACCTGATGTTGCCTCAATAGGTGTTAATGCAATGGTTCAGTCAACAAGTAACACAGTTGCTACCGCCAGCGGAACTTCCTTTGCTTGTCCCAATATGGCTGGCTTATCATCTATTCTTTGGCAGGCATTTCCTGATGTCAATAATATGAGAATAATAAGAGCATTACGTGAAGCAGGAAGTATTTCGGCTACGCCAAACGATAGGATTGGTTATGGCATTCCTGATCTGAAATCTGCTTTTGGAAAATTGCTTACGGAATTTGCAACCTCAACTTCTACGATCAATGAATGTAGAATATTTGTCAACTGGACCAGTAAAGATGTTGGCGCCATGAAATATGAAATTGAAAGAAAAGCACCGGGTGAGACTAATTTTTCTAAAGTTGGTGAGTTAACACCAACAGCTGGTGTTTCTTTAGCAACACACAGCTATACATTCATTAATACATTAGCCACTGGTGCATCGGGAAATTTTTCATACCGCATTAGACAAATTATAGATACCGCCACTGCAAACTTCACTGCGGTTTATATAGATACAACCTCGGCAAACATTACCTCCCCTTGTGTTGTTACTGCAGTTGTGAATCCCGGCACTATTAATAATTATATAACTGTTCGTCCAAACCCTTCCACCGGAAGCATTGCTACTTTAATAATTGAAACAACAGATGCTATCCAAAGCATGCCAATTCTTGTTTATAATATGAATGGAAGATTAGTGGAGCGTTTGCAGGAATCAAAAGGCTCTGGCAAAAAGATCATTGATCTTTCTGTGGGTAAACTGGCAAAGGGAAAATATTTTATCAATGTTTACAATAAAAATATTTTGATAGGTACTGCAGAATTTATAAGATTATAAATCATTTTCAAAGACAGCTACAAACATCGAGTCAGCTTTTTTATCATAACCTTTTAACACTTCCATTTGCTTTAATTGTAAAGGGAAGTTTTCTTTTATATGCATTGCCACATCTTCATTTTCCTTTTTAAATACTGAACAAGTAATATAAACAAGTGACCCCCGTGGTTGAAGTTGTGCAATTGCATTTGAAACAATTCTTTTTTGAAGTGATGAATATTCTCCTATTTTTCTTTCCTGGAAAAAATAAAGTTGTTCTGGCGTGCGACTCCATGTGCCGGAACCAGAGCAAGGAACATCAGCAATAATAATTTCAGATTGAAGATTTAAGATTGAAGATTTATTAGCGAGGTCAACAACAAAAGATTCATAATTTTTTATTCCGGCGCTTGCAAATCTTTTTTTCAAATTTGCAAGAACACTTTCTCTTGTATCAGAAACTGTAAACTTGATCTTTGGATCGATATCGAAAGCCATAATCGTTTTACCGCCGCTTCCGGCACAACAATCCCAAACAGAGATTTCAGATTTAAGATTTAAGATTTCGGATTTTATTAATTCGCCAGTTCTTTGAGAATTTTGATCCTGTATAACTGCTTCTTCATCTAACTTAATGATCTCATCAATTTTTGAGGCATTAGGTAAAGCAAGGCAAGTATCAGCGATCATTTTAAAATCAATTCCTGCCTGCTTAAGTTTTTGCATAACAACTTTCTCTTTGCCTGGGCGTAAACGAAGAAAAAGATCTGGCTGTATTAAAAATGATCTGCAAAAATTTTCATGGTCGATCCCTTCACTTAGTTCTTCTTTCCAGGGGAAAATTTCAGAAATTAATGCTGAAGAATTGATCATAAATAATTTTTCATTGAATGGCAGTTCATACTTTTCATTCCACTCAGGTTTCAGAGCAGCAAGTATTTCATTAGACTTATCGGAACAAAGAAATAAACCGGTTAGTATTTTTTCTTCGGCACTTGTATTCATCACCACTTTGCCTAACCTGAAAAAACAATAACACAGGTTCGAAATTTGTTTTCGGTCTTTTGAACCAAATTTTTTATTTGCCGAAAAATATTTTTTTAAAAAAGATGAAAGGGGTTCATCTCCTTTATAAATACTCAAGATCTCCTTCGCCGAATTAATATAAGAATGATAACGGCTCACCGCTGATTATTTTTACTTATAACCGGAGAAGATATAAACAAATTTTAATTCTGGCATAAAAATTTGTGCATAAGAAGTTGAAAGCAAAATAATATCTGGATAATAAAAAACTCTGCAGGGTTTTGTTGAGGAAAAATATTCTCACTTATTTCTTTACGTTTAAACTATAAAATTATGAAGACATTTAGCATATTACTTTTCGTTGCTATAATGGCGGGAAGTAATTTATTTAAAACATCTGAGGCAACTATAGCATCCAATGATCTGACCAAATCTTCTGTGTCATGTTCAACCACTGATACTGTGATAGTTCCGGCGACCATTCAAACTTCTTTTAGTACTAAATATCCAAGTGCTACTAAAGTGATGTGGTATCAATACACTCCTGATAAAACAATGCCGGCAGA
>JBIOVR010000544.1:0-2382 GCA_044867875.1 Chitinophagaceae bacterium | reverse complement strand
ATGCTTGTAGTGAATGCGAGCAATATTGAAAAAGACTGGAACTGGATAAGCAAACACAACACAAAAGGAGCGGAGATGCATAATATTTCCGATAAAACATGTTTGCTCGCAATACAGGGTCCGAATGCTACCAAGATCTTACAGCCGCTGACAGAAATAGATATACTGAATTTAAAGTATTACACTTTTGTAAAAGGGAAATTTGCGGGAGTTGATAATGTAGTAATAAGTGCAACCGGCTATACGGGTGCAGGCGGTGTTGAAATTTATTTTGAAGATAAAGACGGAGCTGCTGATAAAATTTGGGATGCGATCTTTAAGATCGGCGGTCCGCAGGGATTAAAACCGATAGGCCTTGGAGCAAGAGATACATTGCGTCTCGAAATGGGTTTTTGTCTGTATGGAAATGATATCGATGATACAACATCGCCATTAGAAGCAGGTCTTGGATGGATCACTAAATTCACCAAAGAGTTTACGGCTAAGAATATTTTAGAAAAACAAAAATCAGAAGGATTAAAAAATAAACTAGTCGGGTTTGAAATGATCGACAAAGGTATTCCGCGTCATAATTATGAAATAAAAGATGGTTCGGGGAAAAAGATAGGGTATGTAACATCAGGAACTCAATCTCCATCTTTGCAAAAAGCAATTGGAATGGGATATGTCACAGTGGAAAATGCCGCGATCGATTCTGAAATTTTCATTGGAGTAAGAGATAAATCACTAAAGGCAAAAGTGGTGAAGCTGCCGTTTAGTTGATAAAAGGATCTGATCCCGGTTTGATTTTTGTGTAAAGCGGATTATCTTACTCTCTACTTGCTATGCCGACACTTCATCTTACTTCATTTATTGCAGCCCCTGCAGACAGGGTATTTGATCTTAACAGGAATATCAGCCTGCATAAAATTTCAATGGAGCAGTTTAAGGAAGAGGCAGTGTCAGGAACTACATCTGGCTTAATTAATAAAGAGGATACGGTGACATGGAAGGGAAAACATCTTTTCAAAACCAGGTTCTTTACATCAAAGATCATTGAGATGAAACCCTTTGAGACTTTTACTGATAAAATGATCAAAGGCGATTTCAAGTTTTTTGAGCATCAGCATTTTTTTAAACCGGTTGATAATGGAACAATTGTAATAGATATTATCAATTATGAAACGCCTTATGGCTGGATCGGGCAGTTGGTAAATAAATTTTATTTAAATTCTTATCTGGAGAAATTGATCAATCACCGTAACGTGGTGATAAAACAATACGCGGAAACCGATAAATGGAGAGCATTGTTGAGTAATCGTCGATGACTTTTCCTTTGTTATATTTGCCCGATGAATAAAATCAAACCCACTCTCTTTACTTCTCTTTCCCCGGCCTTACTAAATCTTTATGATATAAGCAACGCTACCGTTGTAATTATTGATGTGCTTCGGGCTACTTCTACGATTGCAACAGCATTATATAACGGAGCCAAAGCTGTGATACCGGTTGATAGTGTAAGTCGTTGCATTGAAATCGGAAAACAAATTCACGGCATTACTGCGGGAGAGAGAGATGGGAAAGTAGCAGAAGGTCTTGTTCATGGTAATTCACCGTTTGAATATCCACGAGATTTTATTGAAGGAAAAACGTTGGTGCTCACTACCACAAATGGCACCAGGCTTTTGCAAATGGCTTTGGATAAAGGCGCAAAGGAAATTATTACAGGTTCTTTCCCTAATCTTTCAGCGGTATGTGATCATCTTGCAGAAAGGAAACAAAATGTAATTCTTGGTTGTGCTGCATGGAAGGATAGAGTGAATATGGAGGATATGCTGTTTGCTGGTGCTGTTATTTCAAATATCAGGAAACATTTTTCTATTAATTGCGATTCATCGCATCTTGCAGAAACGATCTATAAAAAAGGCGAGAAAGATCTTTTTGGATTCATGAAAAAAAATGAAGCATCGCATTATCACCGGCTAATGGGTTTTGGTTTGGAAAAAGACATTCGTTATTGCTTAACGGCTGACGGAGCGAATGTATTGCCGATATACGATAATGGAACGCTGGTTGTGAAATAAAAACAAGTTGTGTTACCGAAAAAACAAACTTATGAAGATACTTATTTTCATTCTTACTTTTTGCTGATCGGGAAATAATTTATTTATTTCTATATCGCTGGAAATCAGAAATACATTCCTTTATTTTTGCAGATTACCCTTTTCTGAATGAACGGGGTTCTTTAAAATCTAAACACACTTGGCCCTACCTCATCTTCTCAAATACGTATATACCCATGGAACTGATGAAGTGATCCGTCGCGGAAAAAAAATCCATGCAATTGGTTTTGTCGAGCTGGTGGAGTATGATAATCTTTTCGGATCTGCAGTATTTCGTGTA
>JBIOVR010000543.1:0-9758 GCA_044867875.1 Chitinophagaceae bacterium | reverse complement strand
GCTACCAGGATGAAGCGCTGAACAGTTTAAGTTCATTTTTGGCTGATTATCCTAATTCAAATTATAATACTGAAGCAAGGGACCTGATGGTAATGGTGCTTGCTAATACAAATAATTATAAAGATGCGTTGGCGTTGATGGAGGGACTTAAAAATCCATCTGAAACTTCAAAGAAGACCTATCCGCGAATCCTGTTTGGAAGAGCCGCTGAGTTAATAAATGACGGGAATTTACTGCAGGCCGATGCCCTTTTGGATAAAGCGTTGAAGGATCCAAATAATGCCGCTGTTCTTCCATTAGTAAATTTCTGGAAAGGAGAAATTGCTTATCGGGCCGATAAATTAGATAATGCAATTAAATATTACAATGCTTATTTAGATGCAGGGGCACCGGCATCTGGTGAAGCAAATGCAAATACAGTCAAGTATAATCTCGGATATTGTTATTTAAGAAAGGAAAATTACCCGGCAGCATTAAAATTCTTTGAGCAAGTTGGAAAAAATCCAGCTTTGAATTCAGATGCAATAACCCAGGACGCATACATACGCAGCGCTGATTGTTATTTTATGAACCGCGATTATAGCAGGGCAAAGTCAATGTATGATAATGTGATCAAACTTTCATGGCCAGCCGAGGATTATGCAACTTTCCAGGTTGCCATGATCGCTGGCGTAAGAAGCTCGAATGAAAAGATCAGTTTGATGAATACGATGGCGAGAAAGTTCCCAACTTCATCATTGGTAGGTGATGCAAATATGGAAATTGCCAATGCTTATCTTGCCGATGAACGTTTTCGTGAAGCGATCGCTCCTTTAAACAATGTATTAAAGCTTTCGACAAATAATAGTTTGAAACCGCAGGCGCAGTTAAAACTCGCTATTGCCAATTATAATTTAAATAATAATCGCGAAGCATTAGCTCAATACAAAAATTTGGTTCAAACATATCCTAACTCTCCTGAGGCAGAAGAAGCCTTGGATAATATTAAAAGTATCTATGTAGAAGATGGAAAACCTGATGAATATGCTGGTTACATGCGTCAGATGGGAAGGCCACTTGATGTAAGTACTGAAGATTCACTTTCATGGTCGGCTGCACTAACACAGTATCAAAGCGGAAATACAAATGCTGCGTTAACGGCATTTAATAATTATGTACAACGTTTTCCTGACGGAGCATATTCTTTAGATGCAAATTTTTACCGCGGTGAAATTTATTTTGAAAAGAAAGATTGGAACAATGCCATGAGCGGGTATCAGCCAGTTGCAGAAAAAGCGCCAAATCGTTTTGCTGAAAAGGCAATTTTGCAGACAGCAAGAATTTATTTCTTTGAGCAGAAAAATTATTCACAAGCGGAAAGTTATTATGCCCAACTAAAACAAATTGCTTCAGGACAGGAAAGCAAGTTGGAAGCAATGCGTGGTTTGCTTCGTTGTCAATATCAATTACAAAAGTGGAGCCAGGCCTTAGAGAATGCAAATGAATTGGTGACCTTAAAGGGAAGCAGTACTGATGATAAAGCACTTGCTAATATGGCTATTGCAAAAGCTTACCAGGTAAATGGTCAGCATGATCTTGCTATTGCAAACTTCAAATCAGTTGTATCATTAAATAAGGCGGCTCTTGCTGCAGAAGCGAGATATGAAATTGCCAATAGTTGGTTTGCATTGAACAAACTTACTGATGCGGAAAAATCAGCGTTTGAAGTAATTAATAAATCAGGATCATACGATTTCTGGGTAACGAAATCTTATATCCTTTTAGGAGATGTCTATTTCAGGCAAAAAGATTATTTCAATGCAAAAGCAACTTATCAAAGTATTGTTGACAATTCGATCGTGCCTGAATTTAAAAAGGAAGCACAAGAGAAATTGAATAAAGTGATCGATGAAGAGGGTAAGAATAGTAAAGTCGGCAATAATTAAACGAACCTGGATCAATAATCAGTGATTCTTGATCATGAAAGCAAAATAACTATGAAGAAGATTTTTATATTAGGAGTTGGAGTTTTTTCATTTGTGATCTCTTTTTCACAACAAGACACTACCAAAAAGAAAGGTACCGTTGATATTACTTCAGCATTTAAGCCTGTTTTGAAAGAATCAGCTAAGATTAATTTTAATGCATCTCCTGCTGTAAATGATACAACGAAGCCAAAATTGAATTACGATATCCCTAATCAGAATTTGTTATTTGCGTATACACCGGGCAGTCTTCGTCCGCTTGCGTTGGATATTGATTCAGGCGGCTACTGGGACATGAATAGTTATATCAAAGCAGGATTCGGAAGCTTAAAGACCCCATTTGTGCAAGCGGGCATCTCTTTTGGTGATGGTAAAACTGCGGGGCTGAATATTTATGCAAAGCATATTTCATCATCAGGGAAAGAACTTTACCAGGATTATCGCAATACAAATGTTGATCTGAAAGGATTTTTCCAGACAAGTAAAAATTTGGAATGGAATGCACAGCTTGGGATGAAGCAGGATCGCTATTATAAATATGGTATGGACCCGGCTTTGACAAGTTTTCCTCCTAAAGATTCAATTGAGCAGAACTTCCAGACATGGAGAGGTGGGGTAGGATTTCATAATATTAATAACACTCAATTTGGAATTTCTTATTCTCCTGAAGTTCTTATCAATGTATTTAATGATGGAAGAAAAAATAGTGAAAGCAACACGTATATAAATCTTCCGATGCAAAAATCAGTCGGTAAAGTTTTTGCTGTTGATCTTGGCGCTACTGCTGATCTGACAAAGTATAAACCAGATAATAAATCGGCGCAGGATAATACCTTCTTTTATATAAGCCCTTCAGTTTTATTTAAAACTCCGAAAATTAATGCACAGGTTGGGATACGTCCTTCATGGGATAACAAGACTTTTAAGATGTTCCCGAATATGCTGATCGAGGCAGGCACAGGAGACCAAAGATTTACTTTCCAAGCAGGTATGTCTGGGTATATCAGGAGAACTTCTTATCAATACCTCGCAAATATTAATCCTTATATAGAAGCGCCGGGGAGTTTAAAAAATACATGGATCATAGAAAGATTTGCCGGCTTCAAAGGTTCGATAGGCGATCATTTTACTTATAATGCAAAGCTTGGGTATAATACATATAAGAATCAACCGCTTTTTGTAAATGATAATCCAACGCTGAATATTTATGACAACACTTTCAGAGTGATCTATGAGCCGGAGATGAATGGTATTCATTTTGGTGGCGAGATCGGGTATACAGAACAAGAGAAATTTTCTGTGCTGGCAGGGATTACTCTTAATAAGTATATGAATATACAAGAAAATGAAAAAGCGTATGGATTAGTTCCATTTGAATTGAAGGGTTCTGCCCGTGTACAGGTCATAAAAGACCTGTGGTTAAAAACTGATCTGTCCCTTTGGGATGGTGCTCAGTATAGAACTCCAAGTGGTAAAGCGGCTCAACTGGATGGTTCATTTGATCTGAATGCCGGGCTTGAATTTCGTATCACAAAAAACCTGAATGTCTGGACACAATTCAATAACATTTTCAATAAAGAATATGAGCCATGGAAGTTATACAAGTCTTATGGATTTAATTTCCTTGCTGGCGTTATCTTCGCATTCGACCAGAAAACGAAATAATGCAAGATAGTCTATACGAATTCCTGTTATTAAATAAGAAAATAAGTTTACCCGGTATCGGCACTATCTCTCTTTGCCAGGCTCCGGCCCAGCATGATTTCCCGAACAAACAGTTTATTGCGCCTGCATTTTTTTTTACTATTGACCCAAAGAATGATAAACCTTCTAAAAAACTTTTTGACTGGCTTTCTTCTTCATTGAATATTACAGAATGGGAAGCGACAAAATTTGTAAATGATTTTTCTTTTGACTTAAAAAAGAAATTATCAGAATTTGGAGAAGTGAATTGGGAAAAAATAGGTGTGCTCCGTCAAAACAACATCGGTGATCTAAAACTCGAACCCCAAAATGTTTCATTACAAAGTGATCCGCCGGTAGCAGCTGAAAAAGTTATTCGTGTAAAAGCTGAGCATACAATATTAGTTGGCGAGAAGGAAAAGACTTCAGTGGAAATGGAAGAATACCTGGCCGCAACTCCAGCAAAGAAAAATTATACATGGCTGATCGCAGTTATTCTTACTGTGTTGGCGGTGATGTTTATTGGGTGGTATTTTTCTGAAAAAGGATTTACAACTTCATCAGCAGGGAATCAATCGGTCATCAAAACAAACTAAGGGAAGGCTTTATTAATGAGCAATCAAATTCACTATACGCTGTGCCCGGTTTGCGGATCCGCCGGCATTTCAGAAGTTTTTAACGTAAAAGATAATACCGTAAGCCAGGAATATTTTGAAATTTATCATTGCCGGAATTGCCAGGTCAGGTTTACTCAAAACCCGCCCTCAGAGGCAAGTATTGGGGCTTATTATAAATCTGAAGATTATATTTCTCACACTGATACTTCAAAAGGTTTGATCAATCGCCTTTATAGATTCGTCAGGAATTTTTCATTGAATCAAAAGAAAAAACTTGTTGAAAAAGAAACCGGTTTAAAAAACGGTCACCTGCTTGATGTGGGAAGTGGTACCGGTCATTTTGCTTCTGCTATGCAAAAAGCAGCTTGGAAAGTGACAGGACTTGAGCCTGATGAAGGTGCCAGGGCTGTGGCGAGTAAAGAGCATTCACTCAACCTTCTTCCATCTGGTGAGCTTTTTAATTTACCAGAAAAAAAATTTAATGCGATCACACTCTGGCATGTATTAGAACATGTGCATGATGTAAAAAAATATATCCAGACATTTAAAAAACTGCTGACTGATACTGGCAGACTTTTTATAGCGGTACCGAACTACACAAGTTATGATGCTGAAAAATACAAAGAGTATTGGGCAGCGTATGATGTGCCAAGACATCTTTATCATTTTACGCCGCAAACTATGCAATGGCTGATGAAGGAATGCGGATTAAAGATCGTGGATGTAAAACCAATGTGGTTTGATAGTTTTTATGTCAGCCTGCTGAGCAGTAAATATAAAAATGGGAACACAAATTGGGTCGGTGCCTTCTGGACTGGGCTAATTTCAAATTTTAAGGCAATAGGCGACGCGAAGAAATGCAGCTCAGTGATCTATATTGTTGGAGTCCTAAGGCCAAAATAATTTATTGTCCCAATTGTATCTCGTACATCTCCGGCCAGTACTTACCTGTAACATAGATCTTTTTTGTTGTCGAGTCGTAAGCAATTCCATTAGGAACATCTACTTCAGGATCGATCGCCTGTACACGTTTCCACATATCAGTGACATCATATTTGGCAACAACTCTTGCAGCAGCCGGGTCAATTTTTAAAATATAAGGATACTGATATTGGTTTGCATAAACGAATCCATCGATATATTCAAGTTCATTTAAATTAAATGTTTGGCTATTCCCTTCCATGATCGAGCTTTTGCTTAATAGCCTGAATGTGGAAGGATCATAAAAATAAAGAACACCGCTACCAGTACTTACGATCAATCTCTGCCCATCATTTGTAATGCCCCAGCCTTCACCCTCTAATTTATATTCTTTTACTTTTTGAAGATCTTTAAGCGTATAAACGAATACTACATTTTGTTGCCATGTCAGTTGATAAACAGTATCTCTTAGAATTGTTATTCCCTCTCCAAAATATTTACCCGGCAAGGAAATTTTTTTCAAAGCATTGCCGGTTTTAAGATCAATTTTCATAAGCCTTGTCTGACCAACATACCCAGGATCACCAGTGCCTTCATATAATTCTCCTTTATAAAACGTAAGTCCTTGCGTATAGAAACTGGTATCATGAGGATAAACCTGTATAATGGTATGGCCTAAAACCGGCGGAGGTGGTGTTTGGTTTTCGATCGGTGGAGCATCCACACGATCCTTTGGTTTGCAGCGAAGCAACAAACTAGTCAATGAAGAAATAAGAGAAACTACGATAAGGAGAAGAATGATTTTTCTTTTCATGTAATTGTTTTCTCGATGTTAGATTAAGTTCAGTAAATGTACGATTGAAAAAATATTTTGAATGAGAAAGTTGTGATTTAAAAAGTTAATGAATTATATTTGAGAATCAATCTCCACGCAAACCTTAGCGTTTTGTAATTCCACCCTGAGATTCATCGATTCGTATCCTTCTGAATGCCATTTTAATAGTCCCTTTCCCTGAAATCCCGCATTATTTAAGATTTCTCATTCTATTATTATGGTTAAGCTCCTGGCGGTATTATTTTTTGTTGTTATCGGATCTCAGATGTTTGCTCAGACGAAATGCAGCATGGAAGAATATGTTAACCGGCAAGTAAGTGAAGACATTTCCTTAAAAGATAAATTAGCGCAGGTTGATGTATTTACCAATGCACGTACAAACTCACAAGGCAGTGCACAAAGACTTATGGGGGCACCGGAGACGATCACTATCCCAGTTGTTTTTCATGTGATTTATCACACAAAAGAAGAAAATGTAGACAAAGCAAACCTGGATCGTTTGATTACGGTTCTTAACAGGGATTTTAATAAAAGAAATTCTGATACTTCAAATATTCCTTCAGTATTTAAGCCTTATGCAGCTTCTATGGGATTTGAATTTAAGCTGGCAACAATGGATCCCCAAGGAAGAGGTACCACTGGAGTTATAAAGAGATATACACCGGTACTTTATTGGATGTCTGATGATAAAATGAAATTCAGTGAATCTTATGGTGATGATGCCTGGGATTCAAAAAGCTATTTGAATATCTGGATATGCAATATGAAGGATGTAATGGGTTACAGTACGTTTCCGGGGATGGATCCTTTAAAGGATGGTGTTGTTTTATCAACTAAAGATATTTTTAATACTCATGGCGCAACTCCTGGAATAAATGATCTCAGAACCATAGTACATGAAGTGGGACACTGGGTAAATCTATATCATATTTGGGGTGAGAGTTATTGTGGTGATGATAAAGTCGATGATACGCCAAAGCAAGGTTCATACACTCCTGGTTGTCCAAGTGGTACCAGGGTTACATGTAGTAACGGTCCAACTGGTGATATGTATATGAACTTTATGGATTTTACTGATGATGTTTGTATGAATATGTTTACAAACGGACAAAGAAAAAGAGCAAGAACAATATTTGAATCTGGTGGACCAAGAAACTCTTTTCTCTATTCAAAGGGATTAAATGTATCGATGATAGAGACCGCTACACTGCCTGACTTTTATCCAAAGTGGATGTATGCACAAGTTTATCCAAATCCTGCTACTACATCTATCAAAGTATATTTTGATTATGATGAAAGATGGATAGGTAAAAAAATGGAGATCCTTGACATGAGTGGAAGAGTGGTGTATAATAAGATTATTGGTTCTAAGATCGAGACGATTGATGTAAGCCGTTTAACTGCGGGAGTCTACTTTATCCGTGCAGAAAATAATGGTGAGAAACTGCGTACAAAATTTATTAAACTATAGATCGGCAACCAACACTAACTGAGAGGTAAGGGCTATCGTGAGATAGCCCTTTTTAAAACCACGATTCATTGGATTAAAATTGATTAAGAGGAAAAGAGAAACATCACTTTAAGCGATCAATCACTTATTATTTGTTTTCAAAACATTTTTTGAACTTGATTAATAAAAAACGGATTACAAGTTTCCTCATAATCCTAAAAATCATTATTTAATCGTGGTTCAAAGATGTATCGCTTCGCCGTAAGCCACTTCAATTGCATCTTTCACACTTTCGCTGATCGTTGGATGCGGATGAATGCTATTCAAAACTTCCTGGTAAGTTGTTTCTAATTTTCTTGCTGTAACGGTTTGTACAATTATTTCGGTCACATTATAACCGATCATATGAGTACCGAGCCATTCGCCGTATTTAGCATCGAAGATCACTTTAATAAATCCTTCCGGATGACCTGCAGCTGATGCTTTGCCACTTGCACTTAATGGGAACTTACCAACCTTAATTTCATAGCCTGCATCTTTCGCTTGCTTTTCGGTATAGCCAACTGATGCAATTTCTGGATAGCAATAAGTACAGCCCGGTACATTATTATAGTCCATCGGCTCGGGTTTGTGATTATATTTCTTTTCATTGAAACCAATATTCTCAACACAAATGATCCCTTCTTTGCTTGCAACGTGAGCAAGAGCCTGTCCCGGTGCACAATCACCAATAGCATAAATGCCCGGAACATTTGTCTGGTAAAATTTATCAACCATTACTTTACCCTTCTCAGTTTTGATACCGAGTTCTTCCAAGCCAATTCCTTCAATATTTGCTGAAACACCAACTGCACTCAATAACACATCAGCTTCTAATGTTGTTTCTCCATCGGGAGTTTTCACTTTTGCTTTTACACCTGCACCTGATGTATCAACAGAAGTTACTTCACTATTGGTCATAATGGTGATGCCATTCTTTTTAAAATTCTTATCCAATTCTTTTGAAACTTCTTCATCTTCTACCGGTACTACTCTTGGTAAAAATTCAACGATCGTAACTTTTGTTCCAAGGCTATTATAGAAATATCCGAATTCAACACCAATAGCACCACTACCAACAACGATCATTGATTTAGGTTGCTGGGGTAATGACATTGCTTCACGATAACCAATCACTTTTTTGCCATCCAATTTCATTGCCGGCAATTCACGACTGCGGCCACCTGTAGCAATGATGATATTTTTTCCTTCAACAACTTTCTTGGTTCCATCAGCAGCTGTTACTTCTATCTGGCCTTTGGCTTTTAATTTTCCAAAGCCCATATGAACATCGATCTTATTTTTCTTCATCAGGAACTGAACGCCACGACTCATTTTATCAGCTACTCCGCGGCTGCGTTTGATGATCGATTCAAAATTTGGAGTACCACTGGCTTCAATGCCGAAATCTTTGGAATGCTTAATATCTTCTAAAACCTGGGCACTTTTAAGCAATGCCTTTGTTGGGATGCAGCCCCAATTAAGGCAAATACCACCAAGACTTTCTTTTTCTATTATTGCTGTTTTAAAACCTAACTGGGCTGCTCTGATCGCGGCTACATATCCGCCGGGGCCGCTGCCAAGAACTACTACGTCGTAAGCCATAATTAATGTTGGATTTAAGATTTACGTTGGGCTGCGAAGCTACTGGAAAACAGGGATTCAGCAAAAGTGGTATGGTAAGGGCTCAGGGTTTAGAGGTTTAAGGATTTAAGGGTAAGAGAAGGACGTTTTAGATTGATGAGTAGTGATAAGGACGATGAAAGGATTGCGACGCAACGGAAGCCTAATCAAGGCTCAATAGCTGGTATCAAAATATTAACTTTGAGCCTTTGAGATTCAGTGAAATACCCGATTGATATTATCTGGAACTATCTGGAAAAATTCTTAAATCTGAGATCGAAAATCTAAACTCATTCCCCTACCTTTGCCGTCCTAAATTTTTGTTCATTATGGCTAGAGTATGTCAGGTTACAGGTAAAGTTCCGGTTACCGGAAACAATGTTTCTCACTCAAACATCAAGACGAAGCGTCGTTTTCTGCCCAACCTGCAGACAAAACGTTTTTTCCTGGCCGAAGAAGATAAATGGATCACTCTGAAGTTATCTACTGAAGGTATCCGTACTATCAACAAAAACGGACTTTACACTGTTGTAAAGGAGTTGAGAAAAAAAGGACAACACATTTAAATCTGAATAGACAATGGCAAAGAAAGGTAATCGTGTACAAGTGATATTAGAATGTACTGA
>JBIOVR010000542.1:0-11364 GCA_044867875.1 Chitinophagaceae bacterium | reverse complement strand
GATGAGATCTTGTTATAAAGACTTTTCCCATAATTCTCTTAATCCATCTTTATTCCATCATATCCCGATTCTTTCTATAAATCCTATAAATCGTGGTTCTAAATTAGATAAGCCCCCGTTACTTCTTCTCCTTTTACCTCGACAAAAATATGTTCTTGCAGAGTAGTTGCGATAGATAACCCAACATAATCAGGTCTTACAGGGAAACTGGTATGTGTTCTTTCTACCAACACCAACGTCTGGATCTTTTTGGGGTGAGAAACTATAAAAGGCTTTAAAGCATACAGCAAAGTTTTGCCACTATTACTTACATCATCGATCACAACAATAACTTTTCCATTAAAGTCAAATGTTTTACTCAGCGAAACATTGGTTGGTTCATTTTTATCAAGAGTAATTGTAATAAGTTCTGTTTTGATGGCAGATATTTCACCAAGCATTGTTTGTATCACTTTTGCCACCACACTCCCACTTTCTCTTATACCGGCAAGAATAATTTCCTTTTCATCTATATTGTTTTCTAATATTTCAAACGCCATGCGGCGCAGTTTTTTTTCTACTACCTCTTTGCTAAGAATATATTTTTTATCTGTCGCCATAACAATTTATCTATTGAATAATTATACTTTTAAACACTTAATTTAGCAAATGTAATTGATTGATCATGCAAATCCTTCAGCAGATTTTATTTGTTCTCGTTTCTATTATTTCTATTTGGTTGTTTACAAAAAAAGTAAAAGAGATAAGTCGTAATATTAAGTTAGGACATGATGAAGATTTCAGTGACAACAAAAGTCAGCGATGGAAAAATGTTCTGCTCCTTGCATTTGGGCAAAAGAAGATGTTTAAGAATCCACTCGTAGCGATCTTGCACTTTTTTGTCTATGCAGGTTTTATCATTATCAATATTGAAGTACTGGAAATAGTGTTGGATGGAATTTTGGGAACGCATCGTTTGTTTGCCAAGCCTCTTGGTGGCTTTTATACATTTCTCATCAATGCCTTTGAAGTGCTTGCTGTCCTTGTAACACTCGGTTGTGTCATTTTTCTTATAAGAAGAAATATCATCAAGTTAAAAAGATTTATCAGCAAAGATCTCAATGGCTGGCCAAGAAGTGATGCGAACTACATCCTGATCACTGAGATCATACTGATGACTTTATTCTTGTTATTAAATTCAAGTGACAGGGCATTACAGTTACAAGGGAACGAACATTATCATGATACTGGTAGCTTTCTTTTCAGTGGTATCTTTTCTTCATCCTTAACATCGATCTCGCCTTCAAACTTGATCTTTATTGAACGCACTGCCTGGTGGCTGCATATCGTCGGCATCTTTGCATTTTTAAATTACCTGCCTTATTCAAAACATCTTCATATCATCCTTGCTTTCCCTAATGCATATTATGCAAGGCTTGAACCAAAAGGTGAAATGAGAAATATGCCGGCGGTTCAGAAAGAAGTTTTGTATGCAATGCAACCTGAGCTGGCGCCAACTGATGCGGCTCCCCCTGCAAACTTTGGCGCTAAAGATGTTTTTGATCTTAGCTGGAGAAATTTACTGGATGCATATAGTTGTACCGAATGTGGTCGTTGCTCTGCCGCTTGTCCTGCTACACAAACAGGTAAAGCTTTATCGCCCAGGAAGATCATGATGGATACGAGGGATCGTGCAGAAGATGTAGGAAGAAATATAAATGCGAACAAAGAATTTAAAGATGACGGTAAAAAACTTTTGCATAATTATATTACTGTTGAAGAACTTCGTGCATGCACCACGTGCAATGCCTGTGTTGAAGAATGTCCTGTTTCCATCTCTCCTCTTGAGATCATTCTTGAACTTCGTCGTTCATTAGTAATGGAAGAAAGCAATGCACCACAGGAGTGGAACGCTATGTTCAACAATGTTGAAAATAATTTTGCTCCCTGGAAATTTTCACCAGATGAAAGAGATAAATGGACACAGGAAGTTTGATATCCCTCTAAAAACCTAATATGAAATATTCAATCTTTATTCTTCTCAGCATATTGACGTCATTTTTTTCATTTGCTCAGAATGCAAACCAGTTTTATAGAAAGGCAGATTCTCTTTACAACATAAAAGACTTTAAGAATTCAGCAATAGCTTATAATGGAGGAATAAGATTGCAAGGTGCCACTACAGGTTTCAACAGGTATTTATCCGCCGCTTCGTCATGGATATTAGCGAATACACCCGACAGTGCATTTTATTTACTTAACCTGCTTGCACAAAATGATAAGCTGACACAAAGTGATTATAAAAATATTGAGAGTGCTAAAGAACTGGAATCTTTACATTCAGACAAACGCTGGAAACAATTGCTTGCTGCTGTTCAAAAACAAGCTGATGCCAACACATATCCCCAGGAAGAATTTGTTTATGGAAGAAAAGATGGAATGGGATTATTGATGACACAGTTAAAGCCAAAAGGGAAGTCAAATGGTAAAGCGATCATCAGTGTGCAAGCCGGCAGTTGGTTCTCTAATTTCACAATGGTGGAAAGAGGCGTTTATTACAAGAGACAATATCTTGACAAAGGATATAATGTTTTTATGGTCGTGCTTGGCTCACAACCAAGATATGCTATTCCGGATCAGATCGAAGACCTGAAAAGAGCGGTAAGATATATACGATACAACGCAAAACAATTGGACATCGATCCTGATCATATAGGAATTGAAGGTGGCTCAGCAGGTGGACATCTTTCACTTGCAGTTGCAACTGCTGATGATAAAATAAATACAACCGCTAGCGATCCTGTCGATAGAGTTTCTTCAAGAGTGCAGGCCGCAGCAGTTTTGTTTCCGCCAACTGATTTTTTTAACTGGGGTTTTCCCGGCGCTGCTATGGTAAATGTCAGGGGGCCGCAAATACAAGCAAGAGTTTACGGAGCTTTTGATTTCAGGGTTTTGAATAATACTACTGCGATCTATGAACCCGTCAGCGATACCTCTGCAAGAAATAAAATTGGGAAAGAGATCTCTCCCATCTATGCTGTTTCATCCGATGATCCTCCGATCTTTATTATTCACGGCGATGCGGATATGGTGGTGCCTTTACAACAATCGCAAACCTTTATTGCAAAACTTAAGGAAGCAGGTGTTACAAATAATTATATCATTAAAAAAGGTGGACGTCATAATCCTGACGACATGAAACCCGAACTAGATCAATTTGTGGATTGGTTTGATAAGTATTTGAAATAAGAAGGTGATTATTTTGTACCGGCATTTGAATTTCTATTTAGCTTTCGTTGCGACGCTCCGTTCAACGTTCACTTCATTATTGAACAATTGCGTCGCAGTTTACCCAGGGCGAAGCGAAGGGTCGCACTCTTGTACTACAACAATTCTATTCATCTTGTCCAAGATCATTCTTCGTTAATATTAAAATAATTACATTGCGGCCTGCAACTCTTTGAACATAATCGCAGGAAATGGATATTCTTAAACGGCATGCACGTTATTATTTTTTAGCGTTCCTCAAACATGATTTTAAAGCAAGCATCACTGTTTTCTTTGTTGCCCTGCCTCTTTGTCTTGGTATTTCTTTAGCATCCGGTGCTCCTTTGTATTCAGGACTTATCTCTGGTATCATTGGCGGCATTGTTGTTGGACTTGTCAGTAAATCACATTTAAGTGTAAGTGGGCCGGCTGCTGGTCTTACAGCTATTTCTGCCGGAGCTATCACAGAACTCGGAAGTCTTCAAATATTTTTTCTTTCGGTTGCTGTTGCCGGTGTCATTCAATTATTGTTGGGTGTTTTCAAACTTGGCGGCTTTACACATTTTATTCCTTCAGCAGTCATAAAAGGAATGCTGGCTGCCATTGGCATTATACTCATCGCCAAGCAAATTCCTTTGTTGTTGGGTTATGATGAGGCTTCTTTCTGGACAAAAGAGTTATTCAACGTCATTACATTTAAAAATGCTTTTAGCCATGTAAAGAATATTTACCAGCATACATCAAAGGGTGCAATTGTGATTGCGATAGCTTCACTTGCATTGCTTATAATTTGGAAAAGAACAATAGCAAAGAAAGTTCCGTTCATCCCTACTTCTTTTCTTGTTGTCATTTTCGGAACGTTACTTGCTTTTTTATTTCAGCAATTCATTCCATCATTGGCATTAAAGCCACAGCAATTTGTCAATCTTCCATCGAATTTATTTTCCGATATAAAACTTCCGGACTATCATTCTATTTTTAGCAATACCGATATTATAAAAAATGCAGTTATCATTTGCATAGTTGCTACTCTTGAAACATTGTTAAGTGTTGAAGCCATTGATAAAATTGATCTTTATAACCGCATCACTCCGCAAAATCGTGAGCTTGTGGCCCAGGGAACCGGAAATATCTTAAGTGGTCTTCTTGGGGGTTTGCCAATAACAGCAGTTATTGTAAGAAGCTCTGCCAATGCAGAGGCCGATGCAAGAACAAAACTTTCCGCCATCTTTCATGGCATATGGTTGCTGGTACTTGTATTTTTCGCTGCATCTATACTGAACATGATCCCTTATTGTGTACTGGCTGTTATTCTTATTCGAACTGGTTATAATCTTGCAAAGCCACGAATGATCGCTGCGGTTTATAAATTGGGCCGGGAACAGTTCCTTCCGTTTATTGTAACTATTGTTGCTATGTTATTCACTGATTTGCTGGTTGGTGTTGGTATCGGCATTGCGTACTCCTGTTATTTTATTTTTAAGAATACATACAAAGCGGGTTATACGTTGGAAACAAAAACAGAAGGACATATCACGCATTATTATTTTAACCTGGCGATTAACGTAAGCTTTATCAATAAAAAAAGGATCAAAGATCAATTAGAAAAAATTCCGAACTATTCAGTTGTTCATATTGAAGGGGCACATAGTGTTTATATTGATTATGATGTATCGGAAATCATCAATGAATTCAAAACAAAAGCAAAGCACAAGCATATTGAATTGCATTTATCGGGTATTCCTGAAGTGGAAACAATCAGTGCACATTAAAACTTCTAAAATGAAAATCCCCACTTTCCCTTTTCAAACTCTCGACTGGTCTTCTATTCACAAAGAAGAACACAAAGGTGAAACCGGTATCGCTTACTGGCAGGTTTTTATGATGGATAATATTCGCATACGCAAAGTGGAATATTCTTCCGGTTATCTAGCTGATCATTGGTGCAAAAAAGGACACATTATTCTTTGTCTTGAAGGTGAAATGGATACAGAATTTGATGATGGCCGCATCATGAAACTCACGGCAGGCATGACTTATTTTGTTGGTGATGATTGTGAGGCACACCGTACGTCGACAAAAAACGGCTGTAAGCTTTTTATCGTTGATTAGTGAGAAAATAATTCAGCAATAGAAGCGTTTTACAACCATGAAAAACCTGCTACTATTCCTCTTGATCTCATCTCTGTCCCTAACCTCTGAAGCACAAAATCCATGGGAATTAGGCCCCGAATACATGATGCCAATTGGTAAGGGATATAAAAGCAATATTGCCGGGCTTCGTTATGAGAATTTCAATAATAAAACCAGTTTCAGTATTGGCATCACATATCACTTTTCTGCAAGGGATTCTTATGGCGGCTTTAAAGGCTATGGGATATGGGGTGGTTTCAGAAATAACTTTGGAAGCAATACCAGTGGAAGCAATCCCTTTATCGGGTTAAGAGTATTATTTGCATTCGAAAATTATGAAGGAAAAACCAACCTGGGTAGCTTGATGTTTACTCCTATTGGCGAAGCAGGTTATCATTTTTTATTCGGCGATCATTTTTTCACAACCCCATCAATTGGTTACGGGTATCAAATAAAAGTTACCAAAGAACATAATACAAGAGACCAGGATGAAGGTGGAAGAATTATTCCGGGACTTGCTGCGGGTTATAGATTTTAAAGTAAAAACTCAAAACTTAAAATTCAAAAGTTACAGGACACAAAGGCGTAGTGTAGAAAATATTTTTCACTTTTCACTTTTTACTTTTGAATTTTTCCTATTGAACCAATACCACATCGGCACACCTGTTAGCATTAAGATCATACCAAAACCTGCCTCTCTTGGTCTTGTAGCAATTGTATTAACAAATAAACCTGCAGCAATAATAATCACGATAGCGGGTACAACAGGATAACCCCAAACTTTATAAGGACGAGGAGCATCTGGCATTTTTTTCCTTAAAATAAAAACACCAAGTGCAGTAGCTCCGTAAAAAAGAAACACAACAAAGATGATCATATCAGTAAGCTGATCAAATGTGCCCGACAAAACAAGAAGACATGCCCATATGCATTGCATTAAAAGTGAATTACCGGGAACAGCATATTTATTCAATTCTCCTGCCTTTTTAAAAAACAAACCCTCTTTTGCCATCGCATAATATACACGACAGCTTGTAATGATCGTTGCATGATTGCAACCAAGAGTTGTGATAAGTATCAGTATCGCAATAAACATTTCACCATTTCTTCCCCAGAAAATCTTGACCGCCTCAATAGCTGCAATTTGGTTTCCTGATGCGGTCACTTTTTCAAGACTTTCTATTGGAAGCAACGAAAGATAAGCAGTGTTTACAAGCAGGTACATACAAATAATTGTCAGCACACCGATAGCAATGCCACGGGGAATATTTTTATTTGCATTTTTTGCTTCGCCTCCAATAAAACCAACGGATGCCCAACCCTGGTAAGCCCAGAATGCAGAAAGCATAGCCGTAAACATTGCACTAAAGGTTATCGGCTTGTTATCGGTTGTTTCCATTTTAAATGCCATTCCCAAATTTGATTCATGACTTGTGAGACCGAAAGCAATAATGGTGAATAAACCCGCAAATACTAATAATAAAATACCTGTTCCAAGCCATGCACCAGTTTTCAAACCTTTACTGTTGATCCATGTAAGAAGTAAGATCAATACAATGGCTGCAAATTTTACATTAAAATTTTTAAAGGGATAAAACACTTCGCCAATATTATATCCTGAAAGTGATTCAAGCATCGGCGGTAAATGAACAATGCTGTTCAATGATTCAGCAAACACATAAGCCAGCGATGAGATCGCAGCTGTTTGCATCACCGTAAATGTTGACCATCCGAACTGGAAAGCAAAAAATCTATTGTAGATCTTTTTATAGTAAGCGTAATCACCACCCGTATCAGCAAGCAGGCCGGCCACCTCTGCATAACTTAATGCACCGAACAAACTAATTATACCAGCGATCACCCACGCAATAAGTACCCAACCAGAAGAATGTAATGTGTCGGCCATCGGCGCTACTTTTTTGTAAACACCTGAGCCGATCACATTGGCAATTACAAAAACGATAACAAGCCGTAATCCAAGAGTGCGGTTGAGTTGTGGGGTGGCCATGGTTTCTTTTTGTGATGCTAATATTACATCTTTTCATCAGCACTTGGACCATACATCCCCGGAACAGGTACATTAAGCAAACGCAGATAAACCGACAATTGACCTCGGTGATGAAACAAGTGATTGAATGCCCAACCACGTATTGACACTTTCTTGGGTAAGCTGAACATTACCTGCTCTCCTCTTCTCACTGTCCATGGTTTATTAAAGTCCTCATCAGACATATTATTCAGATCCGCGATTGCCTTATCAAGGTGTAATTGAAAAGTCGCAATCAATTCTTCATGTGTATTTGCATCGGGGTTCATTTTATAATCTTTCATAAAATCGAAATCATCGATATGAATTATAGTAGAAGCCCATTGAGTGGTATCAGCTACATGCGTTGCCAGGTGGCCAAGCGTCATTGATCTTTCATGCGGTTTCCAGTCTTTTTTATCCATTGGAACTTTCTCCAACATTTTTTTTGTCATGGATGATTCGTGTTTCAACTCAGCGATTAGAGCATCTTTAAGTGGCATAAGTATATTTTTTTACAAGGTTATGCATTCTTTTTAAACAACATATTATATAATTGGAACAAACCAGCTAAAATGAAAACAATTCCCATAAAGATATTCAGTCCCTTGTTGCTCGTTTTTAATTTTGTGATGAGCCATTTGCCGCCATGTATATAAAGTGCAAGCCCTGCCAATGAACCAAGCCCCGCTCCTGTTGTAAATAAATTAAATTGTCCTGTGGTTGGCATCAGTAATTTACTATCCAACAATTGAGTGCTCCATAAAAACCAAAAGGGGATCTGAGCTGGATTTACTCCGCTGACAACAACACCTAATAAAAAGCGATCCATTTTATTATTTAATAACAATCCTTTTTTTGTACTGGTTTGTTTGCGGGCCATTACAAAAGCTAAAACTCCTAATGCAATAAATACAATAACAGCAAGCCATCCCATAATAGCGAATAGCTGTTTGTGTTCCACTACCCAATCCATTCCAGTTAATGCAAGTCGTAGGTAAATAATTTCAACCAAAACAATTCCCAAACCATATTTCCATGCGTTACGTAAATTTTCCTGTACACTTAATTGTGTGGCTGTGAGATTCATATTGCCGAGCGGCAATTGCCCAAGAAAACTAATGATGAAACCAAGCAATAAAACATATACGAGATGAAGCATAAGTTTAAAAATTGATTCATCAGGGGAGTGATGCATCAATAGCAAGGTTGCGGTTATAATTTTTTTTAGACTTATTCAAAAAAGCAAATCCTTCTTTCCATGTCCAATATCGTATACCTCGTTTATTATTTATCTTGCCGATCTTGTAGAGATGCTCCCAATGTCTTACAGTTTCCTTTAATCCCCGCCAATAACTCAAGGTGCCGTCAAAAATATGGAGAGGTACAGCCCCAGCCCCATTGAATTCAAGTATCTTGATATTTTTACCGTTTTTCAGATCTTCCAGAGAAGTACATTTCAGGTCATAACGTCCAAAATAAAACTCGCCAGCTTCATTGCTTATTTTATCAAATACGTCACAAAGCCTTTGATCTATTTCTTTATTCATATTAATAAACCTGGCGCCAACCCTGTGATTGCCGGCATAATTCAGCACATAATCTTCATTTGCCGCTGGAACAGATTCCCACTTTTCAGCATGTTTCCTTTTCATTTCCTCTAATTGATTTTTGGCCAGCGGGTGAACTGAAACTAACTCTTTTAATGTTTTTTTTCCATCTCCTGTTACATGTAAAAAATTCTTTGCGACCATGCCAGTTATTATGCCTTTTGTTTTTCCCGGATAACGAATATGAAAAACACTGAACTCCATCGGAAGCTGTACAAAAGCCTGCAAAATATAAGTCTCGCCGATCACTCCATGATATTGCTGTAAACCATTTTCATCTTTTATTACCCGAAATAATACTCCTTGCATACCTCTGTCTGGTTTTGCTATGATCGGAAAGTCTAGCTCAACTTTTTTTAATTCGGTTTTCACTTCATCCAGAGTCGTTGTATTCTCTATGTACAAGGTTTCAGGTAAGCACCAATTTGGCAACTGCTGATACATTTCTTTCTTGCTGTTGCCTTCAAAACCGGCAAACTGTAAAGAAGGATTTACCGGTGTGAAAAACCAAAGGGCCCGGGCTTTGATCGCATAATATAACCAGACAACACTTACCGGCGCATACATTATATCATAGGGCCACCTTTCCCACTCAAATAATCTTTTAAAAAATCCTTTCATGACAAACCTCTTAAGAGTCTAAATCTTTTTCTGGCTATTTTAAATCTTCAATTTTTTCTTCTAAGCCGTGTGTTACTTCTTCCGGGTGTTTCATTTTATGTTTTGTATCTTTTTTCCTTGACATTTTCCAAACTTGAATAATGGCAGTTACTAAAAAGATCCCTCCTATCACCCAATTGATGACCTGGTGACTGTTTTGCAATTTGCCAGCTACGATACGACCTCCAAAAATAAAAATGCAGTTGCCAAGAAGTGTTCCAAATCCAATACCAATAATATAAAAATTATAATGCTTGTTTACGGGCAATAAAATCTTTTTTGTAAGAAGAACTGTGCTCCATCCAAACCAAAAAGGAATTTGCGCCGGGCTAACAGCACTCATGGAAAAGCCGAGTACAATTTTTGGAAGCGTACTGCTAAGCACAACACTTTGTTTAGCCGTTGGGCTCATTGCAGCGTAAAAACTGGAGGCTGCAAGAATCAATACGATCAGCAGTGTTACCCATTCAAGTATTTTAAAAAGAAACTCCCGCTTGCGAACCCAATCCATTGCTACCAATGAAAGACGTACGTAGATCATTTCGGCAATTAATGATCCTATTGAAAAAAGCATAGCTTGTAATACGCTATCGCTGATACTTATTTGCATAGCAGCAATATTCAATGTTCCCAATGGCAGTGAACCAAGGAAACTAATGAGCATGCCGATAAAAAAAATTTTTGCTAATCGCACGATGCGAATGTACAAACTAACAAGTAAGATAAATAAGCGGGTAACTTAAGCTACTGAAGAAATAATGATGTATTTAGCTTTTCTTAGCAAAAATGGAAAGCTCCACATTAAGTTCGTCAGACATTGAAAAACTTTTACCTCCTACACCAAAGTCCAGGCGGTTCAATTTAAATTCTCCTTCAAAAAGAATTCCGTCGTCTTTGATTGTTTGCTTAAAAGGAAAACTAATTTCTTTTGAAGTATTTTTTATGGTAATAATGCCAAACATATAGAGATAGCCTTCTTTATTTGTGGTCGTGATCTTTGTAGATCTAAAACTGAGCCTAGGATATTTTTCTACATCGAAGTATTCTTCTTTTCTTAAATGATTATCTCTTGCCTCCACGTCCGTATCTACTGTTTTTGCATCAACACTTACATTAAAACTGGCATTTGCAAGATTTGCAGGGTCGAATATTATAGTACCGGTAAGTCCTTCAAATGTACCCCCGGTATTGATACCAAAATTCTTTATAACAAACCGAACTTTCGAACCGGCATCTGTTGGAGTATAATTTTGACCAAATGCAGTAACAACACAGAATAGGGCTATCGCGGTTAAAACTTTTTTAAGCATATAGGGTCATTTATCCTTTACGTTAGGTTAGAACGTTTTTTCGTAAAAAACCGTTGCTTTTGACCTCAAAAATTTTAAGTTTAACAAGTTATAATTTTTTAAAAAGTGGTGATTTGACATTAATCAAACTCTTCAAGCTGTTTGAAATGACGCTTTGCTTGTTTTAAAAAATCACGGCCCCTTTTAAATGGCCAGTATGGAGTTCCATGTTCATGATTGTACTTGCTTATTTCAAACAAAACTTTCCAGTGTTTTAGGATTTCCCGGTAAGCCTGCCAGAGGGTAAGTCCCGCATCATATATATGATTGGGCTCAGCGCCACAACCATTGAACTCTAGTATTGAATAATTTTTCCCTTCTTTCAATTCATCGAGCGACA
>JBIOVR010000541.1:0-2457 GCA_044867875.1 Chitinophagaceae bacterium | reverse complement strand
AATGTGCAACAGTAAATGCAAGTGATTGCCACAAAACAGGTTTTAGCTTTGGACTTAGTAGAAATAAGCTTAGCACAAAAAGTATATGATCAAAGCCCAATGGAAGAATATGCTTATAGCCTAGCTTAAGGTAAAGGATGGCAGCTTCGCCACCAGACATGCTTTCAAGGTCCCTGATCACATCATGAGCAAAAAGTGAATGGGAAATACAAAAAAGCAATAACAATAAACCAATTGTTCGTATTGAAGTGTTAGTCACACAATGGATAATTAATAATTAAGAGAAGCAGTAACAAAAGAAATGTTGAAAGAAATACTTTAAGATTTACGACAATTGATAAAGATTGGATTTATCAATGACAGGGAAATAAGGCAAAGTAAAAGTGTTTTTAGGTGCTAAAAATCAGGCAGGTATATAAAAAAAGAGACCCCTGTAGAAACAGGGGTCGCAACCAAAACTAACTGCTTATGAGAAAATTGACTGCTTTATTTGTGAAGAACTTTTGTCTATAACGCAAATTTACTGCCAATATTTTAATGTCTGTTGTTAATGAACTATTAAAGGTCTTTTCCTCGTATTATACCTTTACAAATGGGGAAATCTGCGAAGAATAACTTCAATTTCCAGCCATTTTCAAATCAAAGAACCTCAGGTTTTTAAACGCCAAACACCATCCTTTATTTTATACGAACTAAGGCAATTTGTAACTCTTTACGCAATAAATCTGACTGTAAGGTGACAAAAACCATTCTAATTATTTTCTGCAAAACCATCATATTAATAAGACGACAAAACAAAGGCGTTCCTGTTAAAGGAACGCCAAAGAATTTTTATTTTTCAGGAACCTCAGATTAATTCTGTTTTGCAAGCTTCTCAGAATTTTCAGCAAACTGCAATGCATCGATAAATTCATTTATATCGCCATTCATTACTGCAGGCAAATTGTAGGATGTAAGATTGATCCGGTGATCGGTCACGCGGCCTTGCGGATAATTATAAGTTCTGATCTTAGCGCTGCGGTCACCTGTGCTTACAAGACTTTTTCTATGGCGGGAGATCTCTTCCTCTTGTTTTCTCACCTGCTCTTCATAAAGCCTTGTTCTCAGCATACCCATTGCTTTTTCCCTATTACCAAGCTGGCTTCTTTCTGTTTGGCAAACAACTACTGTACCTGTAGGTATGTGCGTCAGCATCACTTTTGTTTCTACCTTGTTTACATTCTGACCACCTGCTCCACCACTTCGGGCCGTTTCCATCTTCACATCTGCAGGATTTAGTTCAAAATCTACTTCCTCCGCTTCCGGCATTACCGCCACCGTAGCTGCTGATGTATGGACCCTTCCCGAGCCTTCAGTATCTGGTACACGTTGCACACGATGCACACCGCTTTCAAATTTCAATGTGCCGTACACATCCTCACCAATTACTTCCAACTGCACTTCTTTATAACCACCCACTGTTCCTTCACTTTCACTTAAGACAGCCGTTTTCCATCCCCGACGTTCACAATAACGCATATACATACGCAACAGGTCGCCTGCAAACAAGCTCGCCTCATCACCACCTGTACCTGCACGAATTTCAATGATCGCATTCTTATCATCCTGTGGATCTTTTGGTATCAGCATCTGCCTGATGGCCGATTCCATTTTCACCTTTTTTTCTTCGCTTACCGGCAATTCTTCTTTTGCAAGCTCTCTCAACTCTTCATCCGTTCCATTCAGCGCCTCTTTATACATGGTCACATCATCAAGCACTTTTTTATATTCCTCGTATGCGATCACAATTTTTTCTAGGCCGCGATATTCCTTGCTTGTTTCTGCAAACTTTTTATTGTTGCCAACAATCGCTGGGTTGGTAAGTGCTACACCCAACTGGTCAAATCTTGCTTTTATGGCTTCTAAGCGGTCTAACATTTGAATGTTTTATTTTTATGGTGCCAGCTGTTGTAACCCTTCTCAACTTCCGTTGCGTCGCACCCTTCAGCTGCAACAATTCTATTCATCATTTAAGGGCAGCAAAGTTAAAAGAATTCAACGCATGGCATACAGAAAGTTCAAAGCGGATCAGTTGTTTGATGGTTATCGTCTTCATAGCAATGATATAGTTTTAATAACCGATGATTCAGGAAGAATTCAAAGTATTATTCCCTTTTCGGAAGCTGGTGATGATGTACAAACCTTTAGCGGAATTCTCTCGCCTGGTTTGATCAATTGCCACTGTCATCTTGAACTCAGTCATTTAAAAAATGTGATCCCTCCACATACAGGCTTGATCGAGTTTTTATGTTCTGTTGTTACTAAAAGAGATTTCCCCCGTGAGGTAATCCACCAGGAAATAATAAAAGCAGAAAAAGAAATGTATGATAACGGTATTGTTGCCGTTGGTGATATTGGTAACACAGCCGATACCGCCGAGGTAAAAAGTAAAAGCAAAATCCGTTGGCAAAATTTTGT
>JBIOVR010000540.1:0-4179 GCA_044867875.1 Chitinophagaceae bacterium | reverse complement strand
CTCAACCTATTCACCTGAAAATCTTGCGAAAGTTTCTAATGACGATACTGAAAAAGCAGCAATTATGAAAGCAGCAAAAACTGTGCATGGCGTATTTGATCAAAAGTCTTTGATGGCTGGAACCGGGCTGCTGTTAAAAATTATGAGACAATTTTCTTCTATTTATGAATCAAAGAAATTCTACCTGGTAAAGAATGGACAGGTGGGATGGATCTCGGCTTATGTTGATCAAAGCCAGGCAATGACAGCTAATAAATAATTAACCCAGAGCTTCATTGATCACGAACCTATAACATACTCCACTCCTGCTTCAGAATGAATTTTTGCTGTATCAAAGATCGGGATAGTACAGTCTCCTGGTTTAATTAAAATTGGTATTTCCGTACAGCCTCCAATAATTCCTTCTGCACCTCGTTCTTTCAGTTTTGAAATTATATTCAGATAATTTTTCTTTGATTCAGCAGTAAAAATATTTTTACTGAACTCATTGTAGATAGTGTAGTTTATGTATTCAACATCTTCCTGTTCCGGAATTATAGTTTCAATTCCATATTTAGCAAGACGTTCAGTATAAAACCCCAGCTGCATTGTATAACGGGTGCCTAACAATCCAACTTTTTTCAATCCATTTTTCAAAATAACTTTTGCTACAGCTTCCGCAATATGAATAACAGGGATCTTTATTGCGGCCTGCACTTCATCTGCGATCTTATGCATTGTATTAGCACCAATAAGCAGGCAAGAGGCGCCTCCTTGTTCAATTGCTTGTGCTACTTTACAGATAAGGTCTGAAATTTTATTCCAGTCTCCAGCTTCTGTGAGCACTTTAATTTCGCCAAAGTTTACAGAATACACAATGACCTCGATCGTTTCATTGCCTCCGATCTTTTCATTCGCTAGTTCATTTATGTAGCGATAATATTCTATTGTGGATACATATGTTAACCCGCCAATAAGTCCAATTGATTTCATACGCTAAAATTAAGGGCTAAAATTTTACCCACCTGTTGATAAAAATTGTAGATTGCAAAGTATCTACATTATACTTTTGTTCATTAACCAAACATTATACTTATGAAAAAGATCTTTAGCTCTCTATTGATGGCAACCATGATGATCTCGATGATCCCACTTCAGTCTTCAGCATTAGTTATATTACCCGGTGGCGGCGAACCTGATCGTGCTACCGTTAAAGCAGCTTTCACTGAATTCAAAAGCCTTTCTAAAAAAGAGCAGAAACTGAGATTGAAAGAGGCAAAGAAACAAGTAAAAGTTTTTCAGAAAGAAAAGAAAGCAAACAAATCCGCAAATGTTGAAATGTGGCTGCTTATTGTACTGGCTATCTTACTTCCACCGCTGGCTGTTTATCTTCACCAGGGTGAAATAAACGGTAAGTTCTGGTTAAGTATATTGTTCTGGTTCCTTTTCATTATTCCAGGCGTTATTTACGCTTTATTGGTAGTTACAAACACTATTTAAATCAAACCCCATAATTTTAAAAGACCTCCATCAGGAGGTCTTTTTTTGATTGCTAATTAAAATCTTTATAATACGATCACCCGTTGATTGCTTCCATTATTCCAAGTCAGCAATGCTTTGTTATCACATTGGCCCCCTCCCGGAATTCCATAATCAAGAAAAAGAACACGGTCATTGATCTTGATCTTTAATTTACCATCACTAATCCATGGGCATGCTACCTTCTTTATTAGTGGTGTTTCAGTATTCAATGTTATTGTCAGACCGCTATTGAATTCAGTTTGAGAACGACCTGTAATTTCATACACATCATCCCGAACGATCCTTGTATCCATTCCTTCGATCTGAGTTTTGGTTTTTACACTTTGATAACTATAACCTCTGCCTGAAGGGAAAGTTACTTTTCCGCCCACCACTTCTACTCTCCATTTATGCATCGGAAGATCGCTAAGGTTGCTGATAATTTTTGACCCTTCCAAATGAACACGATTCACATAATAATTTTTGAAAGTTATAGTAACTACAGAACCTGGTCTGCGTAAAGGTGCAGTAAGATGAACGACAATGCCGCCAGAACGAAATTTACCATCGCGACCTAAACAACCATTGCCAAAATCAATTGTGATCGTTTTAGGATAAGTAGAATCATTTGGTGTAACTGTGATCTCTGCACAATCACCGATCGCAGCTCTTAATTCTATGAATAATGGATGAAATAAGCGACCGTTAATACCGTATACACTTGCATTACATTCTTCATCTGCTGCAGTGGTAGCTACGTCTTCTGCATCATCAAAACTTACTTCAGCCATTGAACTTTCTTCAGAATAAGTTGTCGCCTGTTCTTCCGTTACTGATGTGTTGTTGTTAGTGGTGCTAACATCTTTTTGACAAGAAAAAAGCATAGAGGCAACAAAAAATGTAAGTGCAGCTATGCTGGTTCGGCTAATTGAAAACTTTTTCATTTTTATTAGTTTTTAGGGTTGTGGAAAATTGAACACGAAATATGAGAAGGTGGGCTTTGAAAAAAGTTTAAACGATAGTAAAAAAACTTATATTTTCAGTTTTAATGAAAGATATATTTAGCTACGTAACTGATTACTTTAAAAGTTTAAATCGCAAAGTATTTATAGCCTGCACTCTGCTGGCAGCTTTAATGATCTATCTGAATTTTCATTATGAGATCGATAATAAAGTTGATGAATTTAACCCTGTTGCAATTCAATTTTTCTGGCGTTACCTTATCTTTCTGATCGCATTTGCACTACCCTATTTCTTGTATTTTCTTTTTGAAGGGAAAAATTATTTTAAAAGCCCATTAATCCTTTTACTTATTTTCTTGTCGCCGGCCATTTTCTCCTGGAAAATGGTAATGAGCACCGATTTTCATATATCAAATAACATCTATTGGGATTATTACTGGAACCAGGTCACTTACTGGCCGATAAGACTGGTAGTATTGAGTTTTATTCTTTTTATTATCTGGAAGATCTATTACTCCAAAGAAAGCTTTTTTGGCTTAACAGTAAAGCAGTTTAACTGGAAACCATATTTAATTATGCTTTTGATAATGGTTCCTTTAATTGCCGCAGCTTCTACTCAACCAGATTTTTTAAACATGTATCCGAAACTCAAGGATGTTGATACATCATTACATGGTGTAAAAAATAAATGGTTCTATCATTTGCTTCATGAACTTTCTTACGGTAGTGACTTTATTTCTGTAGAACTTTTCTTTCGTGGCTTTCTTATTTTAGCTTTTGTAAAAATTGTTGGTAAAGATGCGATCTTACCAATGGCTTGTTTTTATTGTACAATTCATTTTGGCAAACCTCTTGGCGAATGTATCAGTTCTTATTTCGGCGGGATAATACTTGGGATCATAGTTTATAATACAAGATCGATCATCGGAGGATTAATGGTTCATCTTGGTATTGCATGGCTGATGGAATTGGGAGGATATATTGGTAATTCGTTGCGGTAGATATCAGATCGTCCATTCATCATGAATAATACCTACTAAAAAATACTTTCCCTTTCTTTCTTTGAATACAAGGCGAAGAGTTCGCCAATCATGTCCTTCATATTTTTTTTCAAACCCCGAAAAATGACTCTCGGTAAAATCACAATCTTTATAAACTGAGTCAAGGTTGTTTAAAGAATTTCCGCTACCGATGAATTCATTCACACTGCGTTTTTCCGGTTTAGCGAAATCAACATCATATACAAATCTTTGCATATAATTATTCAATGTCATTTTGATCGGGTCGCCAGTTCCATCAAACTCACCCCAAATGATCATATCCTGGCTATCGTTTCTTACCATGGCGATAAACTTCTCTCTTGAAAACCTGAGATGCTTAAGAGTATCTACATAACCATAAGGAGAAAACCGAATGCCTGAAACAGGATGAATATAATTTGCAAATGCCGGATAGTTTTTATTCTTAAGCGTTACCAGGATGTTCTGTGTTAATTTTAATAATATTGAATCTTTTCGATGTACTGATCGAACGCTATCCTGAAGTCTTTTGGCTTGTAACAGGGAATCTGCTTTGCTATCAATAGTCGTGGTACTATTGCCGGTTGTCGGTTCGATCTTACTTTCTGATTTGTTCTTGCAAGCAATAGCAAATGAACAAATGGAAACAATGATTACAAATAGCTTTTTCATATGCTAAATAAAAAACGCTGCAAACC
>JBIOVR010000539.1:0-7984 GCA_044867875.1 Chitinophagaceae bacterium | reverse complement strand
CCAGGAGTTGCAGCGAATAAATGTTGCCGTCCGCGACGGTTCTTTTGCGAAAAATGAAATATTACTAAATGCCATTCGCTTTGCAAAAAAGAATAATAAACCACTTCACCTTTTAGGATTAGTAAGTAATGGCGGTGTGCATTCACATATTGAACATTTGAAGGCACTAATTGATGTTTGCAAAAATGAAAAGTTAAGCGAGGTCTTTATACATGCATTTACTGATGGCCGTGATTGTGACCCGAAAAGCGGCCTAGGATTTATTAAAGAATTACAAGAACATTTAAATAATTCAGTTGGAAAAATTGCTTCAGTTAGCGGCCGTTATTATGCAATGGACAGGGATAAAAGATGGGAAAGGATCAAACTTGCTTATGATACTTTGGTGAATGGTGTTGGCGAAAAAGCAACTGATGCAATTGAAGCTGTAGAAAATTCTTATAGTAAAAATGTAACTGATGAATTTATAAAACCAACAGTAATTGTTGCAGAAGATCAGCAACCGCTTGCCAAAATAAAAGATGGCGATGTGGCCGTCTGTTTTAATTTTCGTACTGACCGTTGTCGTGAAATAACACAAGTGCTTACGCAAATAGATCTGCCCGATCATGGTATGAAAAAGCTTTCACTGAACTATACTACAATGACGGAGTACGATAAAACTTACAAAGATGTCGATGTAATTTTCGAAACGGATAATTTGAACAATACGCTTGGTGAAATTTTGGAACAGCATAGATTGAAACAAATCCGCATAGCAGAAACGGAAAAATATCCGCATGTAAGTTTTTTCTTTAGCGGTGGAAGAGAAAAACCTTTTGATGGTGAAAAAAGAATTATGATCGCTTCGCCAAAGGTTGCCACTTATGATCTGAGACCAGAAATGAGTGCTTTTGAAGTAACCGATGCATTATTACCTGAAATAAAAAATAAGACAGCAGATTTTATTTGCCTGAACTATGCAAATGCCGACATGGTTGGTCATACTGGTATATGGGAAGCCGCAATTAAAGCCGTAGAAACAGTTGATAAATGCGTATTACAAGTGGTTACTACAGGATTAGAAAATGGTTATACTACCTTTCTTACTGCCGATCATGGCAATTCAGATTATATGATAAATGAGGATGGATCTCCAAATACGGCTCATACAATGAACCTTGTACCATTTTTTATAATTGATAAAGAATGGAAAGGGAAAATAAAACCGGGAAAGCTAGGTGATATTGCCCCAACAATACTTACTCTGATGCAATTACCGATCCCAAAGGAAATGACAGGAGAAATATTAATTTAGCGAGTTAAAAAACTGGATGAAAAAAATTTTCAAAACAATCGGCTGGTTGCTGTTGATCGTTTTAGTAGCAATTCAATTTTTTCATCCCGCGAAAAATATTCACGAAGCTGATCAACCAAATGCTATTTCTAAAAAATTTCAGGTATCTGCAGATGTAAAAATAATCCTTGATAAAGCCTGCATGGATTGTCATAGCAACAATACCCGCTATCCCTGGTATAACAATATACAACCTGTAGCCTGGTGGCTGAATGATCATGTAATTGATGGGAAAAAAGAATTGAATTTTGATGATTACATCAATAAGCGTCCCCGTTTTCAATATCGCAGAATGGAACAAACCATTGATCTGGTAAAAAAAGGAGAAATGCCCCTTGATTCATATACCTGGATACATAAGGATGCTATATTATCTGAAGAAGAAAAGACAAAACTCTTTGACTGGGCACAATCAGTAATGGACACATTAAAAACGCAATACCCTATTGATAGCCTTAAGAGACAAGGCTCTCCACCACCACAGAAATGATTTGAAGCATATTTATTGGTAATTCCATTCTCGTTTTAATCAAAATTTTATCCCCACCCCTCCCTTTCCTGTTGAGAAAGGCGGTTAGGAGTTTTACATTCTGAAAATTTACAATTCTGTGCAGCTATTGAATCTAAAAATTGTCTAATTTACAGGCAACCAAAGGAAACTATGACCGAGGAAGCCATTTTACAAGGCTGTTTGAAAAACGACGCTTCTGCCCAGCGGGAACTGTACAATAAATACAGTCCCAAAATGCTAGCTGTTTGTTATCGTTTCGCCCATAATCGGGAAGACGCCGAGGATATGTTGCAGGAAGGTTTCATAAAGGTCTTTTTACAAATGCATACGTTTGAAAACCGAGGAGCTTTTGAAGGCTGGATCAGAAGAATAATCGTTCATACCTGTATCAATATCCTAAAGAGAAATAAGAAGTTCAATGACAGTGTTGATATAATTCATGCGACGGGTGTCCAGGTAAGAGAAGAAAGCGTACCGTCTATCATACAAGCGAAACAAGTAGTGGAGTGTATAAGGGTCTTGCCAATGGGTTATCGAACAGTTCTTAATTTATATGCAGTAGAGGGATATAGTCATCGTGAAATTGCAAAAATGCTGGATATAGAAGAAAGCACCAGCCGCAGCCAGTATACAAGGGCGAAGGCAATGCTTGAAGATATATTAGTAAGAAAAAAGATTTTGCAAAAACCAAGGCAACAGCCAGAATGGATTGCTTTGGCCGGCAGCAGATAAAACTTAATCCGTTCCTAAATTACTGACTGGTTTATGGAGAGACAATTCAATAATGGGGATTTTGAGAAGCTGTTGAGAGATAATGCCAATCAATACCGGATGTACCCTTCGGAAAAGGTCTGGAAAGGTATTCACTCTTCTTTACACACTCGTCGCAGGTGGTATGGCCTTACTG
This sequence comes from Chitinophagaceae bacterium, assembly GCA_044867875.1. Lineage (GTDB taxonomy): Bacteria > Bacteroidota > Bacteroidia > Chitinophagales > Chitinophagaceae > VBAS01. The sequence continues at coordinate 5,230 of JBIOVR010000539.1, read as the reverse complement.
CAGCTATTATGCTTTTGGTTACCGGCTCCATTGTTTCTATTATCATTTATAATGACAACCCAGGAAAAAATATAGCTGATCAGAAAAATGCTTCAATTCAAAAAAGCAATCAAAAACAAACCCCTTCGACTGTTTCGAATGAAACAAAAACATTTACGCCTGCAGTGAATGAAATAAGGCCAGCTGATCGTCAAACAACTAATCTTACAGAATTATATTTAGATGGTCCTGTTTTTAAAACTCCGACTGCAGATAATAAGCAATCAAATACGAATTCGAATAATAACTTAATCAATAACATTTACAGGAATTCTTTTGATTCAAATACTTCCAATAAAAATGAACCTTTCGATGAATCAACGTTTTCTACTGATCTGAATCTTATAAAACAAACCATTTTTCTTAATACTGAAGATGCAATAATTGATGATATAGCTACTAATGAAAAAACTATAACAGATCAAAGCACTGTTGGTGAGAACAAAGAAAAAGAGATCAATGATGCCATTTCAGCACTTGCTTCACAAAACCTTTTACTGGCAAAACCAAAGAAACAACCAAGAGTTACCGCCCAGGTGTTTTTTACACCAACCGTCAGTTATAGAAAATTAAAAGAAAATAAAAATGTATATGCCGGCAGCGGGTTTTATGTGCCAACGATCGATCTAAATAACATAGTAAAACACAAGCCTGGTATGGGTCTTGAATTCGGAATTGAAGGGAAATATAAGATGAATAAGAAATTTTCTTTAACAACCGGTTTACAGTTCAATATTAATCGTTATGATATTCTGGCCTATTCACATCCAACTGAAATAGCAACCGTTGCTTTAACCAGTAGTTATGGAGTAGTGGACTCTTTAGCAACTTTAAGCAATTATCGAAATAGCGGTACTTCAGCTAATTGGTTAGAGAATTTTTATTTTCAGATAGCTGCCCCGGTTGGAGTTGAAGTAATTCTAACCGATAATAAAAATTTCCAGTGGGGAATTAGTGGTACCATCCAACCAACTTATGTCATCGGGGATAGAGCTTATGTAATTTCAAGTGATTATAAAAATTATGCAAAGTTTCCTGATGTTATGCGCCGCTGGAATATAAGTACAGGTGTTGGGACATTTGTAGCCTATTCTACTGGCAGGATTAATTGGCAGGTTGGACCACATCTGCGTTACCAGCATTTATCCAGCTTCGTGAGTGCTTTATCTGTAAAAGAAAAATTATACGCTATAGGGTTGAAAGTGGGAGCGACCCTCAACAATAAAAAGTAAGCAATACTAACTGCAAGTTTCGCGAAATTATCCCGGTCCCGCATAAAGGCGGGATCGGGATAATTGTTTTCAGCACACTATTTCCCTTTAAATTTATAGCATGAAAAACTATTTATTTATTCCGGCTCTTATAACAATTTTATTGGCGGCCTGTAAGGAAAAAAAAGAAGCAAAACAAGAATCGCCTATTTCTGTTCTGTCAATCATAAAAGGGCAGCTTAATCATCTGGATACGTCTCTTTACGGCATAATCAAATATGAAACCGCCGATAATACTACTGATTCGACCTATTTAAAGCGGGATGAGATCAGAAAATTTGCCGCTCCATTTCTTTCATTACCAGAAATTGCTGATAAAAATTATTATGAAAATTATACGGAAGAAAAGGTGATAGATGCACAACAGGAAACACTTAACATTACCACTACTGCAAAAAATGAAAATGCAGAAATACAAAAACAAATTATTGTTATTGCCTTGGCTGATGTTTCCAACGGAAAAGTGCAAAGTATTTTTATAGACAGGTATATACCATCAAAAGATAGTACTGTTGAACAAAAACTTTTTTGGGAAATGGATCAATACTTCTCAATCCGTAACATTATAGAAAAAGAGAGCCAACCTGAAAAAACTCGTTTTACAAAAGTTGCCTGGCAATGATCTTGCCTGCTGAACAGTTTAATATTGGGATTGATGACTAACTCAGAATTTCAGAATATTGCACAAACGATACCCCGCAATCCCGGTATCTATAAATATTACAATAACGAGAATGAATTACTTTATGTAGGTAAGGCAAAAGATCTGCGAAAAAGGGTAAGCTCCTACTTTTTCAAAAATCTTACCAGCTATAAAACCCATGAACTTGTAAGCAGGATACATCATATCGAATTCACCATTGTAAATTCTGAACAGGACGCATTCTTTCTTGAGAATTCATTGATCAAAAATTTTCAACCAAGATTTAATATCAATCTTAAAGACGATAAGTCATACCCTTATATTGTTATTAAAAACGAGCCTTTCCCCAGGATCTTTCTTACACGCAAGCATATTGAAGATGGCTCTGAATACCTGGGACCGTTCACATCGGTGCATAGAGTTAGAGAGTTGCTGGGATTTATCCGTCAAACGATTCCTATTCGAACTTGTGCCTTAAATCTTACTCAAAAAAATATTGAACGAAAGAAATTCAAGGTTTGTCTCGAATATCATTTAGGTAATTGTAAGGGCCCCTGTGAAGGTTTACAAAATGAAGGGGATTATAAAGAAGGCATACAGCAAATAAAAAACCTTCTCAAAGGAAATCTTAATCCTGTCATAAATCATTTTAAAAATGAGATGAAAGTCCTGGCTGAAAAAATGGAATTTGAAAAAGCAGAGTTAATTAAAAAGAAGATCGATTTTCTTAAAAACTACCAGTCACGGTCTGTAGTGGCAAATCCCCGTTTATCAGAAATGGATATTTTCTCTATTGTGAAATATGAGGAAAAAGCTTACATCAATTATTTGATGGTCCAAAATGGCACTATTGTGCAGACAAAGACGATCTTGACTGAACATTTCCTGGATGAAACCGAAGAAGAGATCCTGGCTTTTGCAGTTGCGCAACTTCGCAGCACGTTCAATAGTAAAGCAAAAGAGATCATTGTACCATTTGCTATCAGCTATCCTGAGAATGAAGTTGTAATAACTGTTCCTAGGGGAGGTGATAAAAAGAAACTTTTAGACCTATCAGAAAAAAATGCCCGGTATTTTATTGACGAGTTAAAAAATAAACAACGACTTAAACTTGACAAGAAGAATGGTGATAAACTTGATCTATTAAAACAAGTACAACAAGATCTAAGGTTATCGGAAATTCCTTTTCATATCGAATGCTTTGATAACTCCAATTTCCAGGGTTCTTATCCTGTTTCTGCAATGGTGTGTTTTAAAAATGGTGTACCAAGTAAAAAAGATTACAGGCATTTTAATGTAAAAACTGTTGAAGGAATAAATGATTTTGCTACGATGAAAGAAGCAGTTTACAGAAGATATAAAAGAGTTATAGAAGAATCGTTACCGTGGCCTGATCTTGTGATCATAGATGGAGGCAAAGGGCAATTAAGTGCTGCTGCCGAGGCGCTGCATGAATTAAATGTAACTGGTAAAACAACCTTAGCTGGGCTCGCAAAGAATGTAGAAGAGATCTTTTTTACGGGGGATCACGAATCCTTAAAACTTCCCTATGATAGCACAACCCTGAAATTTATTCGCAGCATACGTGATGAGGTTCATCGTTTCGGAATTACTCATCATCGCAAACGAAGAGCAAAAGGTGTATTTAAAAACGAATTAGAAGAAGTAAAGGGAATCGGAAAAGAAACAGCAAATAGACTTTTAAAAGAATTTAAATCAGTAAAAAATATAAGAGAGAAAGATGTAAGTGAGATCTCAAAAATTATTGGAAAAACAAAAGCAGCAATATTACTTAATGAACTAAAAAAAATGGGGCCCGGATAGAAATCCAGCCCCGTTTTTAAAATCCAATATCCTATGAAAAACCGAAATAAAAGTACAACAATTATTGACATTTCCTATACCCGTTGTCGGGTATTTTTTATTTATTAAGACTAATAAAATGGTAGTTGAAACAAAAAAAAACAGCCCCGCTTTAGACGGGGCTGTTAATAGTATTTTTACTAAGATGCTTATTAATACTGCCAAAGATTTTGTTCGTAATTGAAGATCTTATCTTTAATGTTATCACCTTCAAGTAAACGAAGAATCGGATCATTAATAAGAGTCCTGATGTATTTGTTCATCGGATTATCAAGAGTAGATTTGATTATATAACTACCAAACATTCTTGCTTCAAACAACTCTTCCCATGTCATTCGGCTATTACCCATGTTCTTTGGATTGTAAACTTCATATTTAGCAAGTGCACCACGAATATCTGGATAATAAATCCAAAAGAGTGGGGTAACACCTCTTTCTGTAACTCCATCAGGAGCTAAAAGAGTTTTACAAGGTGCAATTCCCAAAATTCTAACAAACATGCGGCTGGCTTCACGATCAAATACCCATTCTTCTTTGATCCTGAACTTTACAATGTCATCGGGATTTAGACTGTTACAAACAACACTGTACTTCGTAATCCTTGTTGGGTCATTTATATCTCCGTAAACTCCAATAGTATCACATTGTGCTCCGCCGCCCAGAGATTTTTCAAATGCAGCAGAATCAAGAAAAGTGGTAAACCTATCATCATCTGCACTAAAAGCAATTGCATTCCCATTTTTTAATTGATCTCTTACAGCTTTGACAAGAACACTTACGAAACGCTGATCACCATTATCATCCTGAGCCTGGTAACGAAAAGGAAGATTGATCTTTTCACGAATATCGATTTCTCTCCATACACGTTGTGTATACAATGCATCATCTGCTCTTAAAAATTCATAATCCAGGGGAATACGATCTTTAAACATACTTCTTTCAACTGCCGCATCTCTTCTGAGCGAAGCTTTTGTCGTATCATTAAACCCTCCTGATTGTGGGGCCATTTCGATAGGTATATTCCCATAAGGGTTATACTTCTGAACATTTGCAGGATTAGTGTTTTGCTGCACACTCTGATTCTGCTTAGTCGTATCAGGCTGAGTTGTACCACTCCTTGTTGACCTTCCACGACCTCTTTGTGCCTCTGCACTAACCATGATGATCATAGACGCAGCAAGAACTGAAAATTTAAGGATCTTGTATTTCATGTTCTTTTTTATTTCAAATTATAAATAAGCGGCGTAAGTCTTCTCCTTCTGCCATCAGGACCTACAGCATAAATATCTTCTATTGTGATAAAACATCCGGGTTTACATTTTGCAATGATCCCTTTAGCCTCATTCCACTCGGCACCAGAATTGTTAACCTCAACAATATCTTCAAAACCTGGACCATCAGCTGTCATCCGGAA
>JBIOVR010000538.1:0-3912 GCA_044867875.1 Chitinophagaceae bacterium | reverse complement strand
TACTATTTGGAACAATATTTTGCGCAGCAGCTCTTGCACGACGAAGATCACCTTTCGGATGTGGGGCATCCTGGGTATTCTGATCATTTGTATATGCATGCACTGTTGTCATCAAACCATTTACAATGCCATATTTTTCATCAAGCACTTGTGCCATTGGCGCAAGACAGTTTGTAGTACAACTTGCACAACTGATGATCGTTTCACTGCCATCAAGAATACTATGATTAACATTAAATACAATTGTTTTCAGATCGCCGGTTGCCGGTGCACTGATCACCACTTTCTTTGCGCCAGCTTTCAAATGCGCTTCAGCTTTAGTTTTATCAGTAAAGAAACCTGTGCATTCCAACACTACATTCACCTGGTGATCTTTCCATGGTATCAGTGCAGGATCTTTTTGTGCATATATTTTTATATCATCTCCATTTACAACAATTGAATTCTCTGTGGATTTTACATCCTGGTCAAAACGTCCCTGTGCACTATCATATTTTAAAAGATGTGCCAATACTTTAGGACTTGTAAGATCATTAATAGCCACTACATCAATACCATCCATTTTATATATCTGGCGGTAAACAAGCCGGCCGATACGTCCGAAACCATTAATTGCAACTCTAACTGTGCTCATGATTAATTCAGTTTTTTAATTTGAGGTGCGAAGGTAAGAAACCGTGAGGATTTGCAATGTCGTTTGGTTTACGAGGGAAGCAATTTTTATGTACTTAGCTTCTGTACTACTATTTAGCCCAATTGCGTCGCACTCTTGTACATTCTTATCGCTATTCAGCAATTACATTTCACAAAGTACATTTCCATGGGGAAAGTTATATACATGAACATTGTTGAAAGAAATATTAAATAAACGATTAAACCTTCAAAACGCCTGAACATCTTAATATTCTGTTTAATTGAGATAATTGAGAGAATAATTCTCAAACATTTATTCTGGCAAAATGTTTGTTTATAAAGGCTCAAATAAAACGTACAATTATGAAAAAATATGTTCTTTTAATCCTGCCATCATTATTTGCTTTATCAAACGTCAATGCACAAAAATCTTCTATTATTTTAAGAGGAGGTGTAAATCTTGCTAATGTAACAATATCAGAAAATGGAAGAATTGACGATGCAAAAACTCTTACAAGTTTTCAGGCAGGTTTTATCGGCGACATTAGCCTCGGCCAATTTGTATCATTACAGCCAGGATTACTTGTCACAGGCAAAGGATCAAAAACGCAAAGCGGAGAAACCACTGATGCGAATTATTTTAAAGCAACATCAAATCCGATCTATTTGGAAGTTCCCTTAAACCTCGTCTTTAAGTTTGGCGCAAAAGATGGTCCCAATTTTTTTGCCGGTGCAGGCCCTTATCTTGCTGTTGGCATTGCTGGTAAAAATAAAACGGAAGGAAAAATTTTCGGCACGGCCTTCAACAGTGGAATGAATATTGAATGGAGCAATGACGATCCTACAACATTGGATTATGAGGAAGGCGTCGGTTTTGGTATCATGAAACGATTTGATTACGGTTTGAATGGAACTGCTGGTATTGATCTGAAAAAAGCAGTCTTGTCGGTTAACTATGGTTTAGGTCTTGCAAAATTGCAATCAGGAAGTGATAGCTCAGATGATGAGAACAATAAACACCGTGTGTTAAGTTTTACAATTGGGTTTAAACTATAATTATAAAAGTACATGTACAGAAATCCTCCGCTAAAATCGGGGGATTTTTTTTGGAAGTTTATCTGCCATATGATCAATTCAATATATTAATTGGAATAAAAAAAATCCCTGCAACTTTAATCGTTGCAGGGAATCAAGTTTCTGGAAACTTTTGTAGCCCGTACGAGATTCGAACTCGTATCACCACCGTGAAAGGGTGGTGTCCTAGCCCTTAGACGAACGGGCCTTCTACGCTAAGACTTTGAGGCCTAATGCCTCTTTGTTTCAGGGGCGGCAAAGATAAGTTTCAGTAGCCTGACGACAAAAACTTTTTCAATAAAAAAACCGTCTAGCCTTGGGCTAGACGGCGTAGTTCAAAACCGTCCTTCATGGATATAAGTTATCGCTTTGCTAAGTCTGATTTTTTGAAGATGTTAGCTACTGCTTTTTGAATTTCCTTATTTGTGAGATTCCGATTATTCACCTCGGCTGTTGTCCAGCCCTGCCATACTGTTTTATCATTTTTTGCATCGATCATTGTTACAGTAATCGTTCCTTCCCTAATCACTTTTTCATATGATTCATATCCCAAAAATTGAGAAGGATAATAGATCGTTGCATAACGTCTTGTGTATGGGTTATAAACCAACCTACTATAAGGCTGACTATAAACCGGTTCATTTTGTTGCTGGCTTGATCTTTCTACCAGCACATCATAATCAAGAATGACATCGGGTTTATTTTTCGATTCTCTCCAACCGATCTTTTCAAATTCTTTTGTTACAGATGCTCTGATCTTCGATTCAATAAGGTCGCTTTGATTTTCCAACTTGCCATTTTCACCATGAAGCCATGTAAATGTTTTATACTTATTGAAATTTACGGTTTCGTCTTTTTCGATGTGGGCGGAACTTGCACAGCCGGTAAGCAACCCTATGCTCAGTACCGCCACAATTGCCATTTTAAAATTTATTTTATTCATAGTCTGAGTGTTTTAATTTCTCACACTATAAACGCAATTTTTGGCCCCGCGTTTATTAATGACTTGTGAAAAAAAGAAAAATGAAATGGTAAAATATCAATGTTGTAGTAGATAAATCATGTTAAACCAATTTCGTAGTGAATTTCCGGTATTTCTATATCATCAAAACCCTTTCTTACTAAGCGACTTTTGAAGTCCTGCTGTACATTATAATCGCCATGCACCAGGAAAAGTTTTTTAACTTGTTTGGGATCCTGGCAAGCGAGCCATTGACATAGATCTTCATAATCTCCATGAGCACTCATGCTGCGAATGGATGCCACTTCGGCATTTACTTCATGCTCTACGCCAAAAATTCCTACCAATTTGGCTCCTGCCATTAACCTTCCGCCCAATGAATTTGGCTCGCAATAGCCTGTCATCAAAATGGTGTTACGACTATTTTCAATATTGTTGCTAATATGATGTTTCACTCTTCCGGCATCTGCCATGCCGCTGGCAGAAATAATAACACATGGTTCATTTCTGAAGTTCAGCAATTTTGATTGCTCAACATTCTTTATATACTTCAATCCTTTAAAATTAAAAGGATCGCTGTCAGTTTGCAGAACCTGTTGAATTTGTTTATTAAAGTATCCCGAATATTTTTTAACAATTTCTGTTGCTTCAATACTCAAAGGACTATCAACAAAATAATCTAAATCAGGTAACCTGTTTTCAACTTCCAATTGATTGAGCGCATAAAGAATTTCCTGTGTGCGGCCAACACTAAAAGCAGGCATAATAAGTTTACCCCTTTTAACAAGACAAGCTTTCTCGATCCATTCTAACAGGTGATCAGGTGTTGTCAGGTGTTCATCATGGAGGCTATTACCATATGTAGATTCAAGTAAAATAAATTCAGCCTGCGGAAAATTTTCCGGGGATTTTAAAATAACATCGCGGTAGCGGCCAACATCTCCGCTAAAACTAAGCGTTCTGTCTTTTCCATCTTCCTTTATCCGTACGTGCACACAAGTACTACCAATTATATGTCCCGCATCTGTAAACATTGCTTGTACATCTTCCATAACATTAAACCACTGGTTGTATTCTGCTGTGGCAAAATGATCCTGTGCTTTTTTTGCATCTTCAATTGTATATAATGGAGTAAGATATGGTTGCCCCGCTGCTGCCCTTCTTTTATTTTCATATTTAATATCGTCTTCCTGTATCTCGGCCGAATCTTCCAATAAAACTCCTGTGAGTTCTTTTGTAGCAGG
>JBIOVR010000537.1:0-12141 GCA_044867875.1 Chitinophagaceae bacterium | reverse complement strand
CAATGAGAAACGTGAATGCTAAGCTTTGGGTTTGTGGTAATGGAAATTTTATGGAAGAAATGAGATCAGTTGTTCAGGAAAATGATCTGTTAGGGAAAGTGATCTTTTTTGGAATGCTTCCGCCAGAGGAATTAAAAAAGAGAACGGCACAAGCTTATGTTGCTGTGAATCCATTTGAAAGAACAGGATTGAATCAGTACTTATCGCTTTCCAATAAATTCTTTGATTACATTCATGCCGGTATTCCGCAGGTAACAATGAATTATCCCGAATACAAAAAAATAAATGATCAGTTTAAAATTGCTGAGTTAATTGATGATCTTGATCCGGAAAATATAGCTAAGGCAATAAACAGGCTGATCAATAATAAAGAACTTTATTTACAGCTTAAGCAAAACTGTTTGGCGGCAAAACAAGAATTGAATTGGCAAAAGGAAAAAGATAAGTTGCTGAATTTCTACGAGGAATTGTTCAATGAATAACGATAAGACGCTTCATATTATTTGTCACGATGTTCCCTGGCCTGCTGATTATGGAGGCGTAGTAGATCTTTTTTACAAGATCAAAGCATTGCATGAAGAAGGCGTAAAGATCAAACTTCATTGTTTTGAATATGGAAGAGGTCAGCAAACTGAATTAAATAAATATTGTGAAGAAGTAAATTATTATAAAAGATTATCGAATTGGAAAAGCATATCTCTCACCAAACCTTTTATAGTAAAATCGAGAGAAAATCCATTGCTACTTGAAAACTTATTAAAAGATGACTACCCTATTTTAATGGAGGGAATTCATTGTACTGCTTTTTTAAGAACGTTGCTTCTTACTGAAAGAAGGATTTTTTTACGACTGCATAATGTCGAGTTCTTTTATTACAGTCAATTATTTCAGAGCGAAAAAAATCTTTTTAGGAAGATCTATTTTTTAAATGAAAGTATGTTCCTGCGACAGTACGAAAGAAAGCTACCTGAAGAAGTGCCAGTGATCGCCGTATCTAATAATGATGCAATTTTTTACAGAGATGAACTAGACAAAAGGTTAACAACATATTTGCCTGTATTTATTCCGTATACTCACGTAAATAGCCTTGAAGGTGTTGGCAGCTATTGTCTTTATCATGGAAATCTATCGGTTGCTGAAAATGAAAAGGCCGCTTTATGGTTGCTTGAAAAAGTTTTCTCGTTGACAAATATCCCATTTGTTATCGCCGGAAAAGATCCATCAAATCGATTGATCAGAAAGGATGAAAAAAATAAAAATGTATCTATTGTTGCTAATCCTTCAGATGTGGAACTGGATGACCTGATCGCTAACGCACAAATTCATGTATTACCATCTTTTAATAAAACTGGCATTAAACTAAAATTGATCAATGCTCTTTATAATGGTCGCCATTGTGTAGTGAATGATGAAGCCGTTGAAGGTTCAGGATTAGAAGATGCCTGTCATATTGGTACAACAAGCCATGCCATCGCATCAATTATAACTCAGCTCTATAATCATCCGTTTGGCGAAGAAGAAATAAATCTCAGGAAAAGATTATTAGGAAAAATTTTTAATAACAAGGCAAATGCCCGCCAGCTTATTCAATTGATATGGTAGCGTTGTCGATCATTCTTCCTCTTTCTGTACGTATCATTCTTGCCGGGAATTTCTGTACAACTATATAATCATGAGTTGCCATTACAACGGTAGTCCCAAAATCTTTTGCGATATGAAATAAAAGACTCATGATCTCATCAGATGTTTCAGGGTCAAGATTTCCTGTTGGCTCATCTGCCAATATTAATTTAGGAGAATTAAGTAAAGCTCGTGCAACATCCACTCTTTGTTGTTCGCCACCGCTCAACTCAAATGGCATTTTAAAACCTTTAGCTCTTAAACCGACTTTATCCAATACATCGGATATTTTTTCATCCATCAATTTTTTATCGGTCCACCCAGTAGCGGTAAGAACAAACCGCAGGTTCTCATTTACGTTTCTATCAGTCAACAACTGAAAATCCTGGAATACCACGCCAAGTGTGCGGCGTAGGTAAGGAACTTTTTTCCAATCCAGTTTTCTCAGATCAAAACCATTTACGGTGCCCTCACCTTCAGTCAAGGGCAATTCGCCATACATTGTTTTTAATAAACTGGATTTACCGGTACCGGTTTTACCAACGAGATAAACAAACTCGCCTTTTCTTACCGTTAAATTTACATCTTGTAAGATCGGACTTCCACTCTGGTAAATATTTACATGCCTAAGGTCAATAATATTATCAGCCATCTAAACGGATTTGTTGCAAAATAAGTTAAACAAAGTAAGACAATCTGAAATTTTTTCCCAAAACTAAAAATTTAGTTGCCAAACTAAAAGTTTAGTTATAGCTTTAGTTTATCAAATTTTATAAAATGAAAATTTTAACCAAGGCAGAAGAACAAGTGATGCAGGTATTATGGAAACTTGAAAAAGGTTTTTTGAGAGAGATAATTGATGCAATGCCTGCACCAAAGCCACATCAAAATACTGTAGCTACACTTCTGAAAATTCTTGTGGAAAAAGAATTCGTCAGCATCACCGTTTTAGGCCGGCACCATGAATATTCACCTCTTGTGGACAAGGATGAATATTCAAAACGGACAATGAAACAAATGGTGAAAGGATATTTTGAAGGATCATTTAGTAACGTGGTTTCTTTTATGGTTAAAGAGAATAATATTTCCATAGAAGAATTAGAAAGCTTGTTGGTACAAATTAAAAAACAGCAAAATCAAAAGAAATGAATCAACTTCTTTTTTACTTGCTCCAGGTAATTGCCGCATCCGGATTATTGTATGGTTATTATCATTTCGCACTTAGAAATAAAAGGTTTCATCGATATAATAGATTTTATTTATTGATGTCGATTGTCATTAGTTCTCTTATTCCCTTTCTTAATATCCCGGTTTATTTTTCTGAGAAAGAGACTGAGTCTTCTGTAATGTTGCAAACTTTGCAGGTGATCTCCTCTCCTTCTCTTTCAGGTGAGGGTCATGTAGTTTCAACAACAATACAAACCGAACCAATATTTGCGACATGGCTTACGACTGAAAACGTTATTTATCTTTTCTACTTATTTATTCTTTCATTTTTCCTGGTCAGAGTTTTTATTTCATTAAATAAAATAAGATTCATTATTAAGAAGAACCCTGCAGAAAATATCGATAAAATAAAGTTTATAAATACTGATGAGCCTGGCACTCCTTTTTCTTTTTTTCGCTGGCTATTCTGGAACCGGAAGATCGAATTACACTCAGAAAAAGGAGAACAGATATTTCGCCATGAATTATTCCATATTCAGCAAAAACATAGTTGGGATATAATTTTTATGGAACTTATTTCAATATTCTTCTGGATCAATCCTTTTTTCCATCTTATAAAAAAAGAATTAAAAGCAATTCATGAATTTCTTGCTGATGAATTTGCCGTAAAGGGAAATAGGAACTGGCAATATGCCGAACTATTATTGATGCAAGTATTAAATACAAATACTCGTCTTGTAAATCCATTTTTTCATAACCAGATAAAAAGACGTATAGCCATGATCACCACATCAGCAAAACCAAGCTACCAGTACCTGCGGAAAATGATGGTACTTCCTGTGGCAGCCATTATTGTTACCTTATTTGCATTTAATTATCAAAACAAAAAAAATAGTGACCCGCATGAATTTGAAAAAGCAATTAACTCAATAACCGTTGTGGTAGATGCAGGCCATGGTGGTAATGACCCAGGTGCTAAGACCAAAGACGGAAAACTAACCGTGGCAGATATTTCACTTTCGATTGCCAAAAAGATCGAATGGATGGCACATGATTACAATATTAATGTGATCATGACAAGAGAAGATGAAAATTTTCCGGGAGGAGCAACAAATAAAAATGACGCTTTGAGAGAAAGAGTCGACTTAGTGAATAGTTTAAAACCACATGCTTTTGTGGCGATACATATGAATACAACTTCCGAAATTAACCAATTTTCTAAATCAGGCTTTGATGCTTATGTAACAAATAAAGGATACAATATTCCAGATGTACAACTAGCTTCTTCTGTACTTGGTGAATTGAAAAAAATATATACAACCAATGGAAATATCAAACAGCGAGGTAATGCAAGTATATATGTAATTGATAAGGCCAACTACCCTTCACTTTTATTGGAGTGTGGCTATATAAATAATCCAAAAGATATGTCCTTTGTCACCAATGAGAAAAACCAGGAAAAAATAGCGAAGGCTATCTTAAAAGGCATTGTAACTTTTGCAAATAATATAACATCAGATCAAATATTGAATCGTGTCAAAGTTGTAGCAGATACGAGTAAGCAATTGCAAAATGCATTGGTTGTTATTAATGGTGTAATTCAGGACAAACGTGGAATACAAAATATTGATTCAACTAAATTCCCGAATAAGGAATTTAAGGGAAAAGTTAGAGTCTTTGGGGGAAAAGAAGCGATTAATAAGTATGGCGAAAAGGGAAAAGACGGCGTGATTGAGTTTTTCTTTGATCAACCTGGTGATCAAATCATAGACACGATCCCCAAAGTTGATTCGATATATATGTCACCTCCCGCAAAAAAATCTCCTACACAGGCTCAATTGGATAAATGGAAAGATGCCAAAATGTATGGTGTTTGGTTAGATGGAAAAAGAATTAATAATAGCGAATTAATAAAATATAAACCATCAGATTTCGGCTGGTATAATGTCAGCAAACTAGAAAAGAATGCCATAAACTACGGCAAACATTATTACCAGGTTAGTTTATATTCTCAAAAATACTATGATGAAGAAATAAACAATGGAAAAGAAAGACCAGTAATGTTAATAAGAGATGTGACACTTACTGATACAACAAAACCAAAAAAAGATGAACCATTAATTGTTATTGACGGTAAACCAAGACCTGATCTTAATTTCAGTACTATTGAAACCGTGGTATCTGTAGATAAAATTGAAAGTATTAATGTACTAAAGGACAAAAAAACTACTGCAAAATATGGAGATATGGCAAAGCATGGTGTTATTGAAATAAACACAAAAAAAATAACTGTGAAAGAAATTACTTTAACTGAAAGGAAATATGAAGTTGATGATGACAATAAGGTATTTGAAAAAGTGGAAATAGAAGCTAGTTTTTCCGGAGGAGTAAATGGATGGAGGGAATTTTTACAAAAGAATTTAAAATCAACTGTACCGGTAGACAGCGGCGCTAGCGCAGGCACTTACACAGTAATTACACAATTCATCGTTCATAAAGACGGGAGTATTAGTAACCTGAAAGCTCTTACAAGTCATGGACATGGTATGGAGGACGAAGTGCTAAGAGTTATGAAAAAATCTCCAAACTGGATACCGGCTATGCAAAACGGACACAAGGTAGCAGCTTACAGAAAACAACCCGTAACATTTGTAATAGCAGAAGATCCTAAAATATCTATCAGTCATTATTCTGACGCTCCTATTTATGCTTATTTGATCAATTCTAAAGAAGGTACAACGATCAATCTTACAGATCTAAAAAAAGTAAACCAACTTAAGTTGCAAAAAAAAGATTTGGTTCAAAATTGTGAATTGGTCAGTTTTAAGATAACGATAGACAAGCCGAATCCCGGAGGTCAAATTAAAAAAGTTAAAGACTTCGTTATAATTGGAAGCAGTTTTTCAAGTGAGTTATTAAAAGCTATAGATGATTTGGACTCAGAAACCATAATTATTCTTGAAGATATTAAGGTTAAAGTGAATAACATTATAAAAAAACTTCCTCCAAGAATCTACCAGGTAAATAGTATTACAACAGCGCCTGATTAAATTAAAACACCAATATATCTTTAACAGAATTATATATAATTAATTCTTGTTTTTGACTTTCTTCTACCCTGCCTATAACCTGTGCATCCACACCAAACTTTTTTGCAATGCCGATAATTGTTGCAGCATCTTTCTCATTGGTATAAATTTCTAATCTTGTACCCATATTAAAAACCTGGTACATTTCTTTATCATCTGATCTGCTTGCTTGCTGGATCAATTTAAAAATAACCGGCGGTTCAAATAAATTGTCTTTTATGACCCTGACATTATCAGGAATGTATTTTAAACATTTGGTTTGCCCACCACCACTGCAATGGATCAAACCGTTGATCTTTTCAAAACGATCTTCCAATAATTCTTTCAAAATGGGTGCAAAAGTTCTTGTAGGACTTAAAAGTAATTCTCCAACCGTAGATGATAATTGTTCATTGCGCAAAGAATATTGAACATTTTCTCTAAGCCTGTGAGGGCCGATATAGACAACAGAGTCATCCAATGAATTATCAAATGATTCACGATAATTTTCTCCATAATTTTTTTGAAGCATATCATGCCTTGCACTGGTAAGTCCATTGCTTGCGATACCACTGTTATAAGCATCTTCATAATCAGCTTTGCCAAAACCAGCCAAACCAACAATAACGTTTCCGGGTTTTATTTTTTCGTTTGTGATCAATTTTGATTTTGGCCATCTTGAGGTCATGGTGCCGTTTACAGCAATTGTTCTTACCACATCGCCAACATCAGCGGTCTCACCACCCATATAAGTAATATTGACACCAAAACTTTTCATCTTATCAAAAAATTCCTGTGTGCCGGTTATGATGGCCTCAAGCACTGGAGCAGGTATTGCATTTTTATTTCTGTCAATCGTAGAAGAAAAAAGTAAATTATCGTAAATGCCTACACAAAGAAGATCATCAAGATTCATTACAATGGCATCCTGTGCGATCCCTTTCCAAACTGAAACTTCACCAGTCTCTTTCCAGTATAAATATGCAAGGATCGATTTCGTACCAGCACCATCTGCATGCATAACGTTGACCCATTGATCATCACCACAAAGGACATCCGGATAAATTTTGCAAAATGCTTTTGGATAAAGGCCTTTATCAAGACTTTTGGTGGCAGCATGAACTTCTTCCTTTTGCGCAGAAACTCCCCTTTTTGAATATAGACTCATGAATTGTATTGTGCCGCAAAAATACTTGAACAAAGAGTATTGCTAATTGAACATTGAACATTTATTTTGCATCTATGCAGGTACACAGGGATATTGATAATCTACCGCTTTTTCGCAATGCAGTAGTCACAATTGGAACTTTTGATGGAGTTCATGTCGGTCACCGCCAGATCATTAATAAATTAAAGGTAGAAGCCATAAAAGTAAATGGTGAATCTGTTATCATCACCTTTCATCCACATCCCCGGAAAGTTATTTCTTCCGCAATACTTGGCGTACGGTTGATAAATACATTGGAAGAAAAAACTGAAGTACTAGCTGGGCTCGGCATTGATCATCTTGTTATTGTTCCTTTTACTGATGCTTTTGCTAACCAACCGGCGGAAGAATATATCCGGGACTTTCTTTATGAAAAATTTCATCCTGATACTGTTATTATTGGGTATGATCATCGTTTTGGACGGGAACGATTAGGTGATTATAAGCTGCTGGAAAAAATGGCGCCACAATTTGGATTTAAAATAAAAGAAATTTCCAAGCATATTTTGGAGGAGATCGCTATTAGCTCAACCAATATTCGTGAAGCTGTTCTTCATAACGATATTGCAATGGCGAACAAACTTCTTGGGTATACATTTTTTTTTGAAGGCGAAGTTGTTCATGGAAATAAATTAGGAAGACAATTAGGATACCCGACCGCAAATTTAAAAGTTCATGATCCCGAAAAGATAATACCCGGCGATGGTATATATGCAGTATTTGTAAGCATTAAAAGAGGAGTACAAAATGAAGAAGCAGTAATTGATGAGGTTAACTCCTTTCCTTTTGAAGATGCACAATACAAAGGAATGATGAGCATAGGTTTTCGTCCGACGGTCGATGGGAAACATAGAGTGATAGAAGTAAATGTTTTTGATTTCAATAAAGACATCTATGGAAAAGCAATGCGGGTTTATGTAAAAAAATTCTTAAGAGCAGAAGTAAAATTTAACACGCTGGAAGACCTGGTAAAGCAGATTGACCAGGATAAAATTGATAGTCTGCAAGTATTATAAAAAAAGGCTCTTTATCGGAGGCTTTCATTTAATATTCAATATCGTATTCAAAATAAGAAGCATCTTCAAAGAAATCATCAAGTGTTCCTTCCATTGTAATCTTCTTTTTATCGTCTGAAAGTTTCAAACCTTTGCCTTGCGCTTTCTTTGCAGGCTTAGGAAGATTTATAATTGTTTTCATGTTTATAGCCATCCCTAGCTGAGCCATTTCTTGTAAAGACTTCAATGATTTATCATCTTCAACATTTGCATATTTCTCCTTATTAAGCTTGCGGATAAACTTACCTTTTTCATAAACTGACGTATAATATTCATCAATGCTTGCGCCCATATCATCTTTGTTTTCATCTTCATTCCCCAGCAATGCGTCATTTTTGCCACCTTCCTCACCCATGATCTTTTGCATAATATCATCAATGATATCTTTTTTTGCTTTCTTTAAAATACTTTGAATGCCGGCGATCTCGGAAGTTTTTGAAAAAGGAAATGTGAATGTGAAGTTCATTTTATCATCAGTTGCATCTACCAGTATTTTTAGGGCGCCTGTTGCGGCTATATTTTTTTCGGCTGCATTTAAATTTTTCAGGCTATCCTTAACGTCTTTTAAATAAATAACAGTATCCATTTTCAATTTGTCAAAATCTTTCATTTCATCTTTTCCACTGCCCATGGTTTTTGCCAGGCCCAATATTTTTCCCATATCAAGGCTATTGACAAATGAGCCACTTCCATTTTCATTAATTGTAACTTCTTCAAGGGTATCAAAACATCCGGAAAAAATTATCAGTACAACAAGCCCGGCGATCCAACTAATTTTTTTCATAAATAAAATTTTGCTTAGAAGTTTTAACATTACAAAGAAACAGTTTTTAACATGGATAAAGATGATCAGGCTGCAATTATTTTAAATACCATCTCTTTTAAAAGTGATGCATCTTCAGTACCAATATCTGAAACACCTATAGATCTTAAATTATACTGATGCAATAATAAAATAGCTTTTTCTACTTGCGGAAAGCTGTAAACTTTTACAGCTTTTAAATAATCTTTTACAAAAAATGGATTTACACCAATAGACGCTGCCACTGCTTTCTCATCACGACTGTTCAATCCGTGTATCATATATAATTTACTGAAAAATGAATAGAGCGATGGAAATATCAATTGAATGGGCGCTGCCTTAGTATTTGCTTCAAAATATTGGACAATACGAACACATCCCGGCAGATCTTTATTAGCTAAAGCATTTTGAAATTCAAAAACATTAAACTCTTTACTTATTCCGATAAATTCTTCAATATCGTCTTCATTGATCATTTTCCTTTTACCAAGATTGACCAATATCTTCTCTATTTCATTTTCGATCCTGTTCAGATCGTTTCCAATATGATCGACCAACAGCATGAGTGCTTTCCTGGAAATTTCGTATCCATGTTCATGTACAATCTCCTCGGTCCATTGCGGAAGCTGGTTTTCGTAAATTTTTTTAGTTGAAAGCAATACACCCCGATCCTTTAGCAGTTTTGCAAATTTTGTTCGGCCATCAATTTTCTTCTCTTTATATGAAACGACAAGGATAGTTGAGTCCAACGGGTTTTCTATATATGACTCAAGTTTTTCAATGTCCCGCATTTGTTGTCCTTCTTTTAATAATACTACCTGTCGTTCGGAAAACATGGGATATCGACGGCATGCATTTATTACGTCGGGCCAGGCCGCATCCTTACCGTAAAAGACCGTGAGGTTAAATCCAGTCTCTGTTTCGCTAAGAATGTTATTCTCGGCATAGTTCATAACCTTGTCAATAAAGTACTCTTCTTCGCCTTCTAACCAGTAAAAAGGCTTGAAAACTTTTTTTTTCCACTCGTTAATTATCTTTTCATGCGACATAAGGCGCTAAATTACAAGGTTTCATAAAGAGAATCACGAATATTTGTTGACATTGGTCTTTAATTTTTTTGTGTTTTTTGGCATGGTTTTTCTTTAAAGAGGTTTGACACAAAATTGGTGATCCTGTTAATAAATAATGCTACTTATTTTGAGCGATTCCAAGTATTTTGAAACTGTAAAATTCAAATAAAAATGACAAACACAAATTATCCATCTGCTTCGCCTACAACAACACCGCAGAGAAGCAGCAATTCAAAAAACATCGTTATTGGCCTGCTTGCAGTTGCCCTGCTTGGTTCATGGGCTTATTTTCTAATGAAAATAAACAGGTCAGACAAGGAGATCCTTTCAAAAAGTGAAGAAGGAGTTCATTATATGAGTCAGCGTGATTCATTAGAATCTCTTTACAAATTCACACTTGATAAGTATGATTCAGTTACTGTTGCTAACAATGACCTTTCAGGTAAGTTGACAACTAAGCAAACTGAGATCTCTAAATTAAAAGCTGAGATCAACAGCATTTTGAAAAAGAAAAATGCTACCTCATCTGAACTCGCAAGGGCAAAAACTTTGATCGACGAACTTAATTCACAGATCGAGACTCTCCAGGCAGAAAATGCAAGGTTGACTGGCGAAAATCAGACTTTAACAACTGAAAAGGCACAGCTTATTGTTGAAAAAGATACTTTAACAGCAAACCTGAATACAACACAGGCTGAAAAGAAAGTATTAGAAGAAACAGTTGATGTTGGTTCTACTTTCAGTGCAAGCAATATCGCTATTATTCCAGTAAACGAAAAGAATGGTGGTAAAGAAAAAGAAACAACTACCGCTAAAAAAGTTGACAAACTGGTTGTATCCTTTGATGTAGAGAACAGGATAGCAAAAAGTGGCCCGGCTGATATGTATATATTGGTAACAGCTCCTGACGGAAAAGTTATCGATGCTACAGGCGGAACATTTACAACAAGAGAAGAAGGTGATAAATCATTCACTTCAAAGCTTACAGTTCCTTATGAGCAAGGCAAACGTCAGAATGTTCAACTTCCTTTAATACAGGATAAATTCCAAACTGGTGATTATAAGATCCAGGTTTATCATAACGGTTTCAAAATTGGCGAAGGCGTAAGAACCTTGAAAAAAGGTGGTTTGTTTAGCTAATCATATATAAAGATGTTCGATCCAATATTCACTGTCCCCCGGTTAGCCGGGGGACTTTCTTTTTCACTGTCGCCCGGCATTTTTCCACATTGTCTTTTTGCCTGCGTGTCGCTTTCAATAATTAATTAGCTTGACATAGAATGAGAGATAACAAAACGATCCTTTTAGCCTTTCTCGCCGCTGGTCTTGTTATAACCTGGATATATCATATATATGATAAAAGCCAGTACTCAAATCATACACGGGAGGTTTTCGTGAAGGACTCGATTGCTGTAGCAGAAGCTGTTTCTGACTCTTTGAGAATATACTATACCCGTGCTCTTGATCAGCTAGGTGTTGAGAAATTGCAGATCGATTCTTCAAATAGTTCATTAAAAGGAGAATTAGGAGAAAGAGTTACAGAAATTAATAAGTTAAGAGATGAGATCAGTATTATTCTAAAAAGAAAGAATCTTTCTCAGGCTGATCTTACCGAAGCAAAAACAAAGATTAATGACCTGCAGTCGAAGATCGAAAATATGAGGAGAGAAAACACTTCGCTTGTTGAAGAACGAACAAAACTTAATGGTGTGCTTGCCCAGCTAAATGGTGAAATGAATTCACTGCAACAAAACATGGAGAAGGTAAGCGCCGAAAACAAAGACCTCGCTCAAAAAATAAATGATGCTTCTGTTTTTATCGCTTCGGAAATAAAGTTTGCGGCAGTGAATGTTAAGGCTGATGAAAAAGAAAGTGAAACAACACAACAAAAGAAAGCGAATAAATTCGTTACTTCTTTTACTGTACAGAATAATATTTTAGATCTTGAAAGTGCTGAAGTTATTGTTGTTATTACAGATCCTTCCGGTAAATCTCTTAACACGGAAGTGTGGGATGCGGGTAGCTTTGAAACAAAAACGGATGGAAGAAAAATTTATACATTAAGAGTAAAGTTTGAATACAATAAAGGAGAAGCAAAACGCCTGATCTTTTCCCTGGAGCCAAATAGTTTTGAAAAAGGAACTTACAAACT
>JBIOVR010000536.1:0-14071 GCA_044867875.1 Chitinophagaceae bacterium | reverse complement strand
ACTGGTTGATGCGTATGGCCTGTTATCAGCACAAGATTGTTATATTTTGCCGACCATTCATACATAATAAGATTGTGAGCCGTTTTCAGATCTTCATCATAAGCAGGTGTATTGAAATTTATTCTTAGATAAGACTGAAGTGGCGCCCAGATATTTGCTACAAAAAATTTGCTGAACCAGTTACCATCACTACTTGCATCACCCTGGTGACCATGAGTGAGAAAGATGGTCAAGGGGCAATCAGCAATTGGCAAAGCTTCATTATCAGTATCTGGCTTTATTTTAAAAATTGAGAAAGGATCATTTGTTTTTTTCTTTTGAGTATACACTTCCTTATTGTCTTTCTCCAGAATAATTCCTTCAAACACACGAAGCTTCTTTCCATAGATCGCCTTTAATTGTTGCGATGCGATCGGACTGTTATCCCAATAAAGATCATGATTCCCAAAAACTTTGAAGAACTTATCCTTCAGTATAAATCTTTTCTCAGCTTCAAAAGTTAGTGTGTTATTTTTTTTTACCTGGTTCAATGTATTTTCCCAAAGCTCTTCACTATCACCAAGACTGATGTATTGAAATTTGTTTTCAAAATAGTAATCAAGTGCAGCGAGGTAACTAATTTCTGCTTTCATAAAATCATCTGCGCCGTTTTTTGCACCGCGATGATGGTCAGAAAAAATAATAATGCGGCTATTTTCCTTAAGTGAAAGAACAACCCCTTTCTTTCCCGGTTCTTCTTTAATATTTCTGAACAAATCTGAAAGTGCTTTGAAGATCCTGGATCGCTCTGGTCGTGATGTAAATTTTCTTGAGAACCACAAGATCGGTTTCAATAAAATTATTTGTACTAACCGACGCATGAGTTTAGAATAATTGATGATTAGCGATAAGAACCCTGAAGAGTGCGACGCAACAGAAGTTCAACCAAGGCGAAAAAGTTGGGCCAATAATTATTTTACAGCGATCATACTGATCTCCACATTCACAAATTTTGGCAATGCAGACACTTGTACAGTTTCTCTTGCAGGAAAACTGGCATTGCTATCAAAATATTTTCCATACACTTCATTGATCTCTGAAAAACGATTCATATCAGTAATAAAAATTGTGGTCTTCACTACGTTGTGAAAAGTCATGTCTGCTGCAGTTAGTATTGACCGCAGATTATGCATCACCTGGTGGGTTTCCTGTTGTATATCCTGGTTTTTCAATGCGCCAGTAGGTGGATCGATGCAAATTTGACCGGAAATAAAAAGCATATCTCCCGCAAGGATGGCCTGGTTATAAGGCCCGATGGGAGCTGGTGCTGATGTTGTATTGATAATTTGTTTTTCCATTCATTTTATTTAAGGATAACGAATTTAGGTTTATGCCCTTTCTTTGCAAAAAATAATGTATGCGGCTGGTGGTATTGACAAATGAACAATTGAAAGAGGAACTTTTATCGAACGGAGTAAGTGATTATTGTAAAATTGATTGGATCAATTCTCCAAAAGAGCTTTTATCGCATACGGATGCAGATGCGGTAATCGACCTGTTATTTGAACATAATGGTTATGATATTTCTCATTTAAATCATTATTTAACGAAGCCGGTTTTTGTGAATTCAATGAATAAAACGATCGTTGAAATTGGATTGCCTTTTATTCGTATAAATGCATGGCCGGGTTTCTTAAAAAGAAATATTACCGAAGTATCTATTGCTGACGAGGTAAATAAAAATAAGGCAGAAAAAATTTTGAGTTTATTGAACAGGAAAGCAGAATGGGTTCCTGACATAAAAGGGTTTATCTCTCCAAGAATTGTAAGCATGATAATTAATGAAGCGTATTTTACTTTAGAAGAAAAAGTAAGTACAAAAGAAGAGATCGATATTGCAATGAAGCTTGGAACAAATTATCCTTATGGGCCTTTTGAATGGAGTAAAAAAATTGGTTTGAAAAATATTGCAGCTTTGTTGACTGAATTATCTCTAACTGAAAAAAGATACCAACCAGCAAGTCTATTATTAAAAGAAGTGAAAGAACAATAATGGCATTGATATTAAATATTGATACTGCAGTTGATGTTGCTTCCATTTGCCTTGCAAAAGATGGAATGGTCTTATCTATTGCTAAAAATGAAAGTCAAAAAGATCATGCTTCATGGCTTCATATTGCTATTAAAGAGATTTTTGAAAAAAATAATTTGGAGTTGAGATCAGTTGATGCTATTGCCGTAACCGGTGGTCCCGGTTCTTATACTGGCTTAAGAATTGGAATGGCAACTGCAAAAGGGATTTGTTTTGCACTGAATAAACCTTTGATCAGCCTGAATACTTTATTAGTGATGGCCAATGCTGCTAAAGATGGCCTCAAAGACTCCTTCGGAGAAAATGCGGATCTGCTTTGCCCAATGATCGATGCAAGAAGAATGGAAGTATTTACTGCGATCTATACAAAGGAGCTAAAAATTGTAAAAGACCCTGTCGCAATTACATTGAATGAAAAAAGTTTTGCTGAATACTTTTCAAATGACAGTATTTGTTTTTTTGGGAATGGCAGTAATAAATTCCAGGCAATTGAAAAAAATCCACAGGCATTTTTCAGCGATATAAAAACGGACGCTTCATCAATGATATCATTATCTGAAAAAAGCTTTACTGAAAAAAAATTTGCTGACCTTGCCTATGCCGAACCCTTGTACCTGAAAGAATTTTATACGCCGGCAAAAAAATGATCATTTACCAAATGAAAGCTAATTTTGCCCGAAGGACTCCTTTGGAGCTTATCCTTAACGCCTAACCAACTAACATGAACAGCTATTTACATACTATTATTCCGGCAACGGAATCGGAGCCCGAATTAAAAATTGATACACTTGATATCAAAAAAGCCGCCATTATTCTTCGGGCTGTTAATCATAAGCTGAGACAGGTAATCTTAAAATATATTGGAGAAAAAGGCCAGGTAACGGTAACGGAAATTTTCGAACACTTGCTACTTGAACAAGCAGTAGCATCACAACAGCTTGCTATATTAAGAAGAACGGGCTTTGTAAAAACCAAAAGAGAAGGAAAATTCATTTATTATTCAGTAAGCAGGCAAAGATTGCTGGATCTCAATGTGTTTGTGAGCAATCTATTAGAGCAATAGTGTTGATTCTTGTTAATATTTTCGGTTACTTTCATAGCATCTTTTATCTCAGTTATCTTTGCATTTAAACTAACGAACATGTTTATCGAACAATTATATACTGGCTGCCTGAGTGAAGCAGCTTACTATATTGAAAGTCAAGGTGAGGCTGCCATTATTGATCCACTACGTGATATAGATGAATATCTTCATCTTGCTAATGAACGCAAAACAAAGATCAAATATATTTTTGAAACACATTTTCATGCTGATTTTGTCAGTGGTCATATCGATCTTGGAAAAGTAACAGGGGCACCGATCGTTTACGGTCCGCATACTGAAACAAAATTTCCAGTACATGTAGCAAAGGATGGTGAAAAATTTTCGATCGGTAAAATAACAATCGAGGTTTTACATACTCCAGGTCATACTCTTGAATCTTCCTGTTATTTATTAAAAGATGAGAACGGAAAAGATCACTGCGTGTTTACGGGTGATACTTTATTTGTTGGTGATGTTGGCCGTCCTGATCTTGCCCAAAAAGGCGCTGATCTTACCATGCAGGATCTTGCAGGCATGATGTATGACAGTATTCATACTAAATTATTTCCTCTGGCTGATGATGTGATCGTTTATCCGGCACATGGTGCAGGTAGTGCTTGTGGTAAAAGTTTGGGTAAAGAAACATTTAGCACTATTGGTGAACAAAAGAAACATAACTACGCATTAGACGCTAAAACAAAAGAGGAATTTATTAAAGTCGTTACGGATGGCATTGCTGCACCACCACAATATTTTCCGATCAATGCACAAATAAATAAAGAAGGATATGAAAGCCTGGATGAAGTGCTTGAGCAGGGAATGAAAGGATTTTCAGTTAAGGATTTTAAGAACTTGATGAATGATGATAATATAATTCTTGATACAAGGACAGAAACAGAATTCGTAAAAGGTTTTGTACCGGGCTCTATTAATATTGGCTTGAATGGACGTTTTGCAGAATGGGCCGGCAGCCTTTTGTCATTTGATAAATCTATATTTCTTGTAACTGATCCCGGCAAAGAAAAAGAAACGATCATTCGATTAGCAAGAGTTGGTTTTGAGAAAATTGATGGTCACCTTGCAGGTGGGTTTGAAGCATGGAAAAAGGCTGGAGAAAAAGCAGATATGATCGTTGAAGTGGAAGCTGATGAGCTTTTGATGGATCAGCAGTTTGATGAAAGTCTTATTGTGCTTGATGTAAGAAAAGAAAATGAATTTGCTGAAGGTCATTTACAAGGCGCCATGAATCTTCCGTTAAATGAAATGATCGATCCGGGAACAATGGCAAATATTGAAGACGGACATAATCTTTATGTACACTGTGCCGGCGGCTATCGTAGTGTTATTGCCTGTTCATTATTAAAACGCCAGGGCATACATAATCTTCGCAACATTGCGGGCGGATGGAATGCCATTAAAGAACAAGAGAAAGTTGAGATAGTGAAAGAAAAGAGTGTATTGAATTAGTTTATCCTTTTAAATTTTTTAAAGAGCTGACTTACCATCAGCTCTTTTTTATTTGCCAATAAAAAGTTAACGTCCCTGATTTTTAACCATTCGTCAAGTAGTAAATGCCATTCAACTAATTCATTAGTATTTCATT
Source organism: Chitinophagaceae bacterium (assembly GCA_044867875.1). Lineage (GTDB taxonomy): Bacteria > Bacteroidota > Bacteroidia > Chitinophagales > Chitinophagaceae > VBAS01. The sequence continues at coordinate 9,313 of JBIOVR010000536.1, read as the reverse complement.
TCCCCGTGCTCTTATTTTTACACTACGAAAATTTTAGTAACCATAACATTTAAGCTGTAACAAATCTCAATTTCAGTTCGTTGTAAGGGCATAACAGTATAACCATGAACCACAAAACCAACTTGCTCCTTGGGGGCATGCTATTGCTTACTTTGTTTGTACATGCACAAACATTATCCCGAAAAGAATTAACGGCTAAAAGAACTACGCAATCAGTAAAGATCGATGGCCTGATCACTGATGCTGCGTGGAAAGATGCAGCATTGATGACCGACCTCGTTGAATTCCGTCCAAAGATGGGAGTCGTTGAAGCACATAATGTGAGAACCGAAGCCTACCTGATGTATAATGATGAAGGAATCTTCTTTGGCGGCTATTGCTATGAAAATACAAAAGATAGCATCGCAAAAGAATTATCAGGTCGCGATGGTTTTGGCTCTAATGATTATATTGGAATTATTTTCGATACTTACTATGACAAGTTAAATGGCTTTGAATATTTCGTTACTCCATTGAATGAACAATGGGATGCAAAAATGTCGCCAGGTGGTGATAATGGTGGTGAAGATTTTACATGGAATGCAGTTTGGAAAAGCGGTGCTGTAATACATAATGATGGCTGGAGCTTTGAAATGTTCATTCCTTATTCTGCCATACGTTTTGGAAAAAAAGATATTCAAAACTGGGGATTGAACATCACCCGTCGTCGCAGAAAAACTGAACAACAATCTACCTGGAACCCAATTGATATAAACGTAAACGGTTTTCTTACACAAGAAGGTTTGTGGACCGGTATTACAAATATCAAACCGCCATTACGTTTACAATTCTCGCCTTACTTTTCTACCTATGTAAATCATTACCCTTACAATAAACCCGGTATTGAAAATACCACAACCAGTTTTAACGGAGGAATGGATGTTAAATATGGCATCAACCAGGCATTTACACTTGATGTTACATTGATCCCTGATTTTGGACAAGTGCAAAGCGATAACCATGTGCTGAACCTAACACCATTTGAAGTAAAATATAATGAAAACAGACCTTTCTTTACTGAAGGAACAGAGTTATTCAATAAAGGAAATTTATTTTACTCCAGAAGAATTGGTGGCCAGCCCATGCATCTATACGATGTTTATAACAATACTAGCTCTGATGAAACCGTAGTTAGAAATCCGACAGAATCAAAGCTCATCAATGCATCAAAAATATCAGGGCGAACACAAAAAGGGTTGGGCATTGGTTTTTTGAATGCAATTACAAGCCCCCAACATGCTACAATTGAAAATGTAAATACAAAAGAGCAATGGGAGTACGAAACTAACCCGCTTTCCAATTACAATATTTTTGTTTTGAATCAAAGCTTAAAGCACAATTCCAGTGTATCTCTTGTTAATACAAACACATGGAGAAGCGGGCCTGATTATGACGCAAACGTAACTGCAGGACTTTTTGATTTCAATGACAAGAAAAATATGTGGAATGTAGGCGGCAAAGCAGCTGTAAGTACCCTGGTGGGTTATGAACCAAATGGCGATTCAAAAACAGGATATAGTCAACAACTATATTTAGGAAAAATCAGTGGCAGATTCAACTTTAATATATCGCAGGAACTGACTGATACAAAATTCAGCAGTAATGATCTTGGTTACTTTACGAATAATAATTTCCTGGATCATAATGCATGGGTTGGTTATAGGTGGACGAAGCCAAAAGGCTTTTACAACAGGATCGGTATAAATTTCAATTTCAGTTTAAGTCATTTATTTACTCCTATTGGCACTATTGAGGAAAAATATCAACGATCAAATATTAATTTCAATGGGCATGTTCAAACCAAAAAATTACTTTGGTTTGGATCTTTCTGGAACTATACTCCATACCAAAATGATTTTTATGAACCGCGTAATTATGGCTGGTTTTTCCGCAGGGGTTCAAGTCTTGGAGGTGGAGCATGGTTCGAAACGAACTATTCAAAAAAATATTCTGCCTATTTTGAAGCAGCTGCCCGTAAATATTTTAATTTCTATGATCAAACTGCGGTAGATCTTCTATACAATCAGAATTATCGTTTCAGCAATAAATTCTCATTATCATTCCGCACCAATTATCAGCCTCGCTTTAATAATGTCGGTTATGCATGGTCAGATCCAACTCAAATAATTTTTGGAAGAAGAAAAGTAAACACCATCGAAAACATTCTCGGTGCCAAATATAATTTCAATAACATGATGGGTATTACTTTACGAGTCAGGCATTATTACAGCAGCGTTGAATACAAAGAATTTTTTACGCTGCAACAAGATGGATTACTGAAACCAAATTCCTCTTTCAATCAAAATGTGGATCAAAATGCAAATTTCTTTAATGTGGATATGGTATACACCTGGCAATTTGCTCCCGGTAGTTTTATAAATGTGGTTTGGAAAAATGCAGTGTTTCATTATACTGATCTAGTTGAAGAGAGCTATATCAAAAACTTAGGCAATACAATTGAAGCCGATCAGAATAATAATATTTCACTCAAAGTCATTTATTTCCTGGATTATCTCCAGCTGAAAAAGAAAAAGACTAAAAGCTAGTAGTTTTGTGTAGTGATGAAAAACAGCCCCTGCTTTCTAGCGGGGGCTCTTTAATTTATGACCTCACCATATTCTGGTTTCCATTCCCATTTCCAGCGACGATGACTCCATAGCCACATTTCAGGATATTCTTTTATAAAATCACCCAGGAATGCAGCATACTTTTTTGTGAGTTCTCCTTGTTGAGTAGTTGCCGGATTCTCTTCTCCCATTTCAAAAAAGATCTTATAATAACCACGTTTCAGCTTTATGATCTTGCAAAAAACAACAGGAGTATTTCCTCTTCTTGCTCCACTCTCCGGGCCTTTAACAAAGGGTGTTGGCTTTCCAAAAAAATTCAACCAATATGCACTTTTTGGATAACCGGGATTCTGATCAGCAACTAAAGCCAACCCGTAAAGTTTATTTCGATAAGGAATAATTGCATTTTTCATATCCGTAGCAGGAAGTAATTCAGCACCTGTTTTTGTACGGACCTTCATAAAAATTTTGTCAAAGGCCTTATTGCCAATGGGCATATATACTACCAGGAAAAGTTGTTTTATATTTTGTGCTACAGCCAGGCAGCCAAGTTCCCAGTTGAAATTATGAGCCAGTAAAAAGTGGCATTTTTTATTTCCCTCATATAGTTTATTACAAAGCGTATAGTCGCCGGTGAAATGTTTATTAATAAAAGCAGGCGAAGCTGAAACAAGTTTTATAACCTCAATAAAATTATCAGTGAAATTGAGATAGAATTGTTTTGCAATTTTTTTTCTTTCCTGCTCTGTCTTTTCGGGAAATGCCTGCAGCAAATTTCCCATCACAATTTTTTTCCGATAACGAAAAACATAATAAAGAAGAAAATATACAAAATCAGAAAGGATGTAAAGAACTCTTAACGGCAATAATGAAACGGCATACAATAAGCCGTAAACGATATAATACATAGGTGAGCAAAGATAAGAACCCTTCGCTTTGCTCACCGCAGTCGGCTTGAAATGATGATGAATAGAATTGTTGCAGCTGAAGTGTGCGACGCAACGAAAGTTAAATAGTAATTCTAAAGCCGGGCCAATAAGAATATTACAATACAATATTCTGTACCATCTCACTCTTACCCGGATAATCAGTATTAAAATGAAGTCCGCGGCTTTCTTTACGAAAGCTTGCACCCTTCACGATCAAATAACCAACGGTGATCATATTTCTTAGCTCAAGCAACTGCGGAGATAAAGTGCTTGTTTGATAAAGCTGTTCGGTTTCTTCCCAAAGAAGATCAAGACGGCGTGAAGCTCTTTGCAAACGAATATCATTTCGAACGATACCTACATAGTCACTCATCACCAACTGAAGTTCTTTCAAACTTTGCGTGATAAGGATCATTTCTCCCGGTTGCGATGTGCCTTCAGCATCCCAATCAGGAATTTCATTTTGAAATGAAATTGTATTTACTTTTTCTGCTGCATCAACAGAACAACGATGAGCAAATACCAATCCTTCAAGCAGTGAATTACTTGCCAAACGATTGGCGCCATGCAAACCGGTAGATGCACATTCGCCACACGCATATAAATTATTGATGCTGCTTCTACCCCATTCATCAGTTTTTATTCCGCCGCAACTATAATGCGCCGCTGGTGCCACCGGTATCATCTGTTGGGTAATGTCAATACCAATCGACAAACATTTTTTATAAATGTTGGGGAAATGCTCAACAAATTTTTCTTTACTAAAATGCCGGCAATCGAGATACACATGTTCAGTACCCGTTTTTTTCATTTCACTATCGATAGCTCTTGCAACAATATCCCTTGGAGCCAGGTCCTTCCTTTCGTCATACTTCGCCATGAACGCTTCGCCTTTACTATTCCGAAGTATGCCTCCATCACCACGAACTGCTTCGGTAATTAAAAATGCATGTCCACGAACACCCGGTTCATATAAAGCAGTCGGATGAAACTGTATGAACTCCATGTTTTCAATTCTCCCTTTTGCACGATAGACCATTGACACACCATCACCCGTAGCGATCGTCGGATTAGTGGTGGTTCTGTATACTTGTCCATTACCACCCGTTGCCATTAATGTGATCTTGGAAAGAATTTTTTCTATTTGATTTGTTACGTGATTCAATACATACACGCCATAACATTCCACATCGGGTGTGGCTTTTGTAACCAGGAACCCAAGATGGTGCTGCGTGATAATATCAATGACAAAGCAATGTTTGATGACCTCGATATTTTTTTGTTTACTCACCGCATCCAACAAAGCTCTTTCCATTTCCCAACCGGTAATATCCTTATGATGCAGTATCCTGAATTCAGAATGTCCACCTTCACGGCCACGTTTGTATTCGCCGTCTTTTTCTTTATCAAACCTAGCTCCCCATTCTATAATATCATTCACTCTTTCGGGGCCTTCTTTCACAACGATCTCTACCACTTTCTCATTACACAATCCATCGCCAGCAATTAAAGTATCATCAATATGTTTTTCGTAGCTATCATTTTCAAGATCATTCACAACAGCAATACCACCTTGTGCATACTTAGTATTAGTTTCATCTGCCGCAGCTTTTGTCATTACCAATACTTTTTTATCAGGAAACTGCTCCGCAACTTTTAATGCATAGCTTAACCCGGCAATGCCTGAGCCTATAACGAGAAAGTCTGTTTGCTGCATGTTTAAAATATTATGTACCTGGCTTTATCAATTCTATTAAACTTCCGTTGTATCACACTCTTGTACTTCCGGTAATTCTATTCAGCAAATTTATGCTTTGATGTCGAAGTAATGTATTTAACTGCTCCTAGTGTAATTAATAATTGCGCAATTCCATAAGTCAACATGATCGCAATACCTGCATATTCAAATGGCTCATAAAATTTATTGATTGCAAGAATTGAATCGGAGACGATAAATAATAACGCTCCCAACATCATCATTTTTCCGGCTTCTTTGTTCTTTATAAATAACATGTGCAGCGCCAGCAAAAACATGATACTTATAACCATTCCATACACCAGGACAGGAATTTTCATTTCATGCAGATCGTTAAATAATAAAAATATCAGGACGGAATAATAAACAACAACTAATAATATCAACCCAATTTTCAGTTTTATTTTTTCACCTGCTCGCACTATTGAAAAGAAGTTTATATAAATCAAGTGAGCAAACAAAAATGATAGTAATCCAATTAAAAAAACGTTTTTATTAAAGGATTCAAACATCAATATAACATCACCTAACCAGGAAAAAGTCAAAGCCCTTGCAATAATTTTCATTAACCCATTTTCGAATTTCCAAGTTGCAGATAAAAAATAAAAGATCAACGTAATTACAATTAAAGGCTTGGCCACATAAACAAGTATGTCATTCTTTAGGTAAATTCCAATGAGGTCAGCTATCAATGCAACTCCAAAACCAATCAACAAAATTTTTTTCATGCATTTAGCTTTGAGGTTCGATCCATGCTTCACTTTCTTTCAAAAGACCGATCAACTCATCTACCGCCACTTCGCTGTTTACATTTCTTTTTACAATTTCTTTTCCGCGATAAAGAGTGATCTTACCCGGTCCGCTACCGACATAACCAAAATCAGCATCTGCCATCTCACCCGGACCATTCACAATACAGCCCATGATAGCGATCTTCACTCCTTTCAAATGATTGGTTCTTGAACGGATCTTTGCGGTTGTTTCCTGCAGATCAAAAAGAGTTCGGCCACAACTCGGGCAACTTATATATTCTGTTTTTGAGATCCTTGTTCTTGTTGCTTGAAGAATTCCGAATGAAGTGTTATTGATAAACTGTTCAATTGTTAGATTGTTGGTATAATTTCTTCCACTAGCATTCATTTGCTCATAGCTCGAGGCTAGCTGATCATAACTTTTCTTTGTCATACCTAAACAGATCCCATCTCCCATTCCTTCCAGAAATATTGCACCGGTTTCAGTTGCAAAATGAATTAAATGTTCATCGGCTGTCTGCCAATTGCTATCAGTAATATTAATTACAGGGTTTTTTATTCCCCTGTTCATTAATTCAACATACATTCTCCTTACAGACTGCATTGCATTTTTATTCGTACTGCTTAGACAAAGAACAACTGTGGGATCATTCCTTAATTGATCAAGATATGTAAATGAATCAGCGCCGTCATTAAAACAATCAATCATCACAAAATTCAGTTGATCGCTTTTTATTTCTGATTCCACATAACCGCTATCCTGGAAAATCGGAAAATATTTGGTCTTGTCTTCTGCTCTTATCCATGTCTCGGGGTAAACGATCACTTTCAATGTTCCTGGCAATGAGAAACTGAGCAGTTGATTGCTTGTAAAAATATAATCAGCTGCAGCATCGCTTATATTCCATTTATCAGTCGCTTCATCATAAGTATAACCCACACTTTGTAAATGTTTGTGAGAAATTTTTTCGATCTTACTTAAGTCAGCAATTACTACTGGGACATGTTTGTTACCAATATTTCCAACTTCAAAACTTTCTCTTCGCTGGTAATTAAATGGATCATAAGAAAGTTTATCAAAAGCAGGAACATTCTGTGGACTATCGACTGTGGATTGTCGACAGTTATATCTTTTAACCAGGTCTTTACAAACCGGTATCTCCAATTCAGGATCTTCTGTCAATGAAACACGAATTGTATCTCCTAATCCATCTTCAAGTAGTGTTCCCATACCCACGGCACTTTTAATTCTTCCATCTTCACCATCGCCAGCTTCGGTAACACCAAGATGCAAAGGATAACACTCAGCAAATTCATCAAACATTGTTTTTACCAATAGGCGATAAGCCTGCACCATCACCTGCGGATTGCTGCTCTTCATACTCAATACAATGTTATGATAACTTTCATTTCTTGCTATACGCAAAAACTCCATGGCACTTTCCACCATTCCCATCGGTGTATCACCATAGCGGCTCATGATACGATCGCTTAATGAACCGTGATTGGTGCCGATCCGCATAGCAGTTCCATATTCCTTGCAGATCTTTATTAAAGGTGTAAACCGTTCCCGGATCCGATCGATCTCCTCCGCATAGTCAGCATTGCTGTATTCGATCAGTTCAAATTTTTTCTTGTCAACATAATTGCCGGGGTTCACTCTTACTTTCTCAACAATTCTCGCAGCGATCTCCGCAGCATTTGGAGTAAAATGTATATCTGCAACCAGCGGAGTATGATAACCTCTTTTTCTTAATTCATTTTTTATATGTAATAAATTCTCTGCATCGTTCTTTGAAGGAGCAGTGATCCGAACTAATTCAGCGCCGGCTTCAATACAACGAATGGATTGTTCAACAGTTGCTAATGTATCCATTGTATCCGTTGTCGTCATCGTTTGCACACGAATAGGATGGCTCCGATAGCTATCGGGGTTGCCAAGCAATAGATCACCGATCTTTACTTCCTTTGTTTTTAACCGCTTGTATCCCGTCAATGATTCACAATAGAGTTGCATAAAAATCTCAGAGTATTTGCAAAACTAACAAAGAAAGAGTGCTAAGATTTGATAAATTTTAAACCTAAATGTTACATTTTGCCCTTGAAAAAATTGAGTTCTGTCAGTATTCCTTTTAATATTCTCATTCTTATTGAAAGTATATCTGCATTTGCGTCCGGAGATTCAAAATTCAACACAAAGAAATAAGGATGATTATTCTCTTCTACCCAACCAACTGCCCATGCCAGGTGATCACCATTTTCTTTTCTGCCCCACCCGGTCTTATAAGCAAGCCGGTACATTGTGGTGTTTTCAAAAAGCATTGCTTTCTTTACTTTCTCCTGGTAAGTTTTAAAAAAAGGAAGCTGATCGAAGTATAACATTTTCATAAGCCCGAGTTCTTCATCGGGAGTTATCTTTAGCGTGTTGTCAAGCCAGAAAGTATCAATGGCTGTGCTGATCCTGAAAGCAGTGTCTTTGGGGCCAGCGCCATAGTTAACAGTATCCATCCAATATTCCATCCTGTCTTTACCAATTCTCCTGGCTACTTCCTGGTAGTAAGGAACAGCTGAAACACGGAATGCTTCATACATTGAAAGATCTTTATTCCATTCCTCTACATTTCTTTTTACACCATCCCATTTTATGATCATACTATCGCTGCTGATAACTCCTGTTTGCAATCCGATCAGTGAATTCACGATCTTGAATGTTGATGCAGGCAGGTAGCTGCTGTCTGTAAATCTTTTTTTATTATAAAAAGTAAACTCATTGGTGGCATTATTGTAAAGACCGAAACAGCCGACCACTTTATTTTCTGTAAAATATTTTCCCAGGCTTTTATCTTCTTCTACATTATTAGGGGAGCAGGAATATAAAATGGAAGCAAATACATAAACTGACATTAACTTAACCTTCATCACTTATAAAATTTGGGGGCAAAGTTAAGTGCAGGCTATCAAACTACTGGAAAACAAAAAAACCCGGTCGGCCGGGTTTATAAAAGATGAACAATGAAATAGTTTAAAGGTAGATGCCGTTTTTCAATCTTGTGTGTTTTACGCCGCTACAATCTCTCTTAGTAGCTGAACACGAGCTAAAGGTCATCGCCATTACTGATCCTGCAAGCAGGAGGAACAACAGTTTTTTCATACTTGTTTTTTAATAAGTTTAAAAAGGGTGAATTAAAACTGGAATTCAAAGGAGACTTGGAAGACGGCTGTTTTCAGAGGAGATAACGAAAATACTGTGCCATGATTGCATTTCATAGA